>CANOET010000069.1 GCA_947564835.1 uncultured Eubacterium sp.
TCCATTATGAGGGGGACTAAAAACTTTTCGTGTCCACGCCTATGGGTACATTATAGAAGTCAGCCTTAATTCTTTGATTAGCAGGTTGTCTTCTGTAAATAATGTAACGGATTTAAGCACATTGCGTTCCCAGGCAAATGCGCTTAAGACGTCATTTACAGAATTGGCGCAAGCTAACAAAATTCAGATGCAAGTTGATACAGGCGGTTACGAATCAAAAATTGAAACACTGGTATCCCGTACTATGCAATGGACAGACGGTAACGGAAATAAACGTATTAGCACAGATGCGTTAAAACAATCTTTGGATAAACTAAACGCCGTATCTTCTGAATATGCAAACAACAAAACAGAAGAAACACAGCGAAGACTTATTGAAGCAGACAAAGAACTGGATAAACAGATTAAAACCGTCACAAATTCAGTACGAAAAATGAATGCCGAACTTGCAAAGGACACTAAGGTTTCATCATTACATAATAAAATCCAGACCTTTTATGATAATAACAGTGCTGCACATGGAAGATGGGGTGCGCAGTTAAAACAGATGCTTACTGAAACTGCTTCTGGTGCAGAATTAACAACACAAAGAGTGCGTGAGATTGAAAAACCATTTAATGGGGTTACAACCGCAGCAAGACAGACTGGAAAGGTTGGAAAGTCATGGTTCCAGAGTTTTAAGGATTCTGCAAAGATATTTTCTGCATGGACAAGTCCTGCTGCTCTTATGATGAAGGGAGTTTCCGAGGTTAAAAAAGCTGTCTCCGAAATGAAGGAACTCGACAACACGCTGACTGAAATCAGCAAAACATCCGGTATGGCAGGAGATGAACTGAAAGAACTTGGCATGTCCGCATATGATTCAGCAAGCAGATACGGACGTACTGCCAGTGATTATCTTACAGGCGTTCAGGAAATGGCTCGTTCTGGATTTTATGGGAATAAAGGAACGGCAATGGCAGAACAATCATTACTTGCACAGGCTGCAGGGGATATGTCTGCAGATGTTGCTAATCAGTATATACTTGCCACAAATGCAGCATATAAATTCAATGGCGCAGCTGAAAAACTGAATGATGTTCTCGATGGACAAAATATGGTTGCAAATCGCAACAGTGTTGCGCTTGCTGATATGGCAGCTGGAATGAGCAAGGCAGGCACGGTTGCATCCAGTTACAATGTGTCTATTGAAGATTTGACAGCAATGATCAGAACTATGGAAGCTGTCACAAAATCAGGTGGCGAGGAAGTAGGTAACAGTCTTAAATCTATTTTAATCAACTTGCAGAACGTAACATCAAGTAAGATTACAGGCACTCTTGCTAAAGCAAATGCTTCCATGACAGAATTTGTAAATGGAGCTGAAAAACTAAGGAACCCAATAGAAATTATCCGTGATCTGGCAGAAACATTTAATAAATTAGATGAAGATGATCCGTTAAGAGCTGAAATTTTAACGAATGTTGGCGGAAAGTATCAGGCATCGAAGTTGGCAGCATTATTGCAAAATGTCGAAATGATGGATAAAATGCTGGTTGATTACTCAGAAGGTGCAGGAAGTGCCATGGCTGAATCTGAGAAATCAGCGAATAACCTAAATGGTACACTTAATAAATTAAGTAATACGTGGACAGAGCTGGTTAATACATTTGTGAATACAGATGGATTAAAAGGTGCTGTAAATGTGCTGAATAATATATTACAAAGTGTGACAGGCATTGTAGATAAGCTGAAAATGTCTGGCACTATTGGATTAGGTGCTGGATTGTTTGCAGGTATAAAGAATATAGGCATATTTAAATCGATACAATCTGAGGATGATAATGGTGTGGAAAATGCCAAGATTGTTACATCATTACAGGCGCGAAGGATTGTGCAGGAGGAATTAAATGCTTCCATAGCAAGACAGGCGGCACAGTTGGAGATAGACCACTGCTGCACTACAGGCTTATGAGACGGAATGTGCAAAAGGAGCCGTCTCAACGGAGCGATTCGCAGCAATTATGAATGGGGCAAGTGCGGAGGCACAGGCTTATGCAGTTCAGACAAAGGGTGCCACTGGATCAGCACAGGCATTTACAGCAGAACAACAGCAAGTGCAGGCAGTACTAAAGGCAACAGCAGGTGTATCCAAAGCAGCATCCATTGCAGCGAAAGCATTTTCGACTGCCCTTAACATGATTGTGTTTGCCGCCATTGCAAAAGGGATACAGATGATTGTGTCAGCAGTTGACGACTGGATACACCGTGTAGAAAAAGCAAATGAAGCAATGTCTGAAGCACATGCGGCATATGAATCCACAAAAGTAGAGCTGGAAAACGTTAATTCTGAATTAGTGGAGCAAAGGAAAAAACTGGATGAACTCTCAGCGAAAGAGAAATTAACATATGCTGAAAAAGATGAGTTAGAGAATTTAAAAGAAATAACAGAAGAACTCCGTATACAAGAAGACATTAAAAAACGTGAGCTTGCACATGAGCAGAAAGAGTCGGCAGATAAAGCTGTTGATGCTTATAATACTCAGTCTGTGTCATCTTCTCCTAACGATATCAATGCTTGTCAAGATGCGTTCAATAAGTTAACAGCAGCGTATATCAAAGGTTTCGGTGTACTCAGTGAAGTAACCGAAGCTAAAAAAGCTGGAACAATTGCTATGTTAAAACAGATGGGTATATCAAATGCAGCTGCGATTGTTGAACAGGCATTAATTGAAAATGAAAAGATGCTTGCGGCCCAGAAATATGCAACAGCACAGGGATGTGATGACCTCAGAAATGCAACTTATGATGAAATTAACGCGCTAATTGCAGAAGGCAAAACAACTGAGGAAGTATTAAAATATCTTGCCAAACTTGCACTTGAAAAATGGGAATTAAATGAAAAGAAACTGGATACAAAGGCTGATTGTGATAATCTTTTGAACCTTGCTGTACAAGCCGGAGTCAGAGCAGGAATACACGGATACGGCAAAACTGTTCAACAGCAACAGGACAGATGCTAAGAAAGCTGTAAACAAGGTTAAAAAATTAAGCAGTTCTGACAAAGATAAAATTCTGAAACTCATGGAGTCAAAAGAAGAGATTCCTGAAAACCTGATGGACAAAGTTGCGAAACTTGATCCTGATGCGTACCAGAAGTTATTAAATTACAACGATTATCTTGATTGGTTAGAGAAGACTGCATTAAACAAAAAAATTTCTAACGAAGAGCTGATAAAAACATAGCGTGAGAATCAGATTCAGAAACACCAGAATGTTGCAGACCGTGCGCAAGATAAGATGGATAAGAATGACGCGCTTAGTGAAATATCCACTTCTGCTTCTGAACAGAATAAATATGAAAAAGAAAACATCAAATATCTGAACACACAGTACAAACATCTGCTTGAAATTGCAAAGCTGCATGAGGACGACGTGGAATACGCACGCCTGGAAGCGGAACAACAGGCTAAAATTGCAGAAGCCTACAAAGCAATGTTCGATAATGTACAGACAGAATTTGAGAATAAAATTTCTTTGATTAGCAATGACATTTCCGATCTTGATAATGAGATAAAGAAAGTTGAAGCATCTGGAAGACTTGTGGACGCATCTTATTATAACCATAAGATTTCTTTTGAAAATGAATCCCTTGCAAAATTAAAAGAGGAAGAAACAAGTCTTGCAGAACAATTAAAGAATATTCAGATGTTCTCCCCTGCCTGGTATGAATGTCAGGATGCGATTCAAAGCGTACAGAATGCACAGGCTGACTCACTTTCAAAAGTGAAGGAATATAAAGACGCAATCAATGCAATTGCAGACACCATTCAGAATAATATTGTGGATGCTTTCCATGATGTTACGGATGAGGCAGAGCTGTTAATTACTCTGCTGGGGGATGATCTGAGTGACGAAGATACAGGCGTATTAACAAAAGATGGACTTGCGGTATTATCATTATATGTCTCTCAGATGAATATCTGTAAGGATGCAGCTGAATCATTCCATAAAGAGATTAACTCCATGCAGAATGCGTTAAACAGCGGAACTTTATCCTTTATTGATGTAAACGGTATCCAGAGGGAATATGCTTCTGTATTTGAATTGAAGAAGGCAATTAAAGACTTTTACTCTTCTTATCAGGATGAAATCAAACATGTTTATGACTATGAATCTAAGATCGTAGACATGATGATTATAAAATACCAGTCTGAATTGGATTATTTGAAAGAACTGATTGAGAAGAAAAAAGCGGAACTCGATGCCGAGAAAGACCTTCATGACTACGCAAAATCGCTGAAAGAACAGACAGACAATATAAACTCACTCAGGAAACAAATTGCAGCATTAAAAGGCGACACATCCAAAGAAACAGAATCACGTATCCAGAAATTGCAGTCACAATTAAAAGAAGCAGAATCATCACTTGATGACCAGGAGTATGAACGTTATATCTCTGACCAACAAGATATGCTCGATAATTTATATAATGAATATGCGAAACTCATAGATGACGTAATGAAGGATCATAACAGACTTTTGAGAGAAGGTTTGGACTTATTCGCGCAGACAGCATCAGACGTACAGGACGTAATCAAAATTACAGCAGAAGAACATGGATATGAAATAACTGCTGAAATGGAGAAGATTATTTCATCCATTGAAGGTATGGGTCATTTAGACTCTTATCTTGGTGTTGGCGGCACAGTCACACAATCTTTAAGTGATATCGTAAATGAAGTCCACAATGCCTATGTTAATATTTCTGCTGAATTCCAGGGATTAAAAGATGCAGTTGCATCCATCGGATATCAGGGTAAATACGATACGGCTGATACAAATCATACAGATTATTCAATCAATGATTCATCAAGCAGTACTGGAAGTACAGCTAACTCCGGAAGTACAAATAGCCCATCGAATATAGATGTTAGTAATTTGCCAAATATGGATTCCACTGGATTGGTAACCAAGAAATTCATAGAAAATCTGTTACGGAACGGGACAAACACATACGATCCAAAGACCACATCGAGTCTGAATAAATATATCTATGGAAAATATGGAAGTGCATTAACCGTTGATGAAATGGCAAAGCTTTCAGAGTACCTTGGGTTCAATTATACAACAAAGCAATTAGTAGCAGAAAATCCAAACCATTCAGAACGAAAGATGAAAATGCTCAAAAAATTACAGGCATATGGATTATCAAACGGCGGTATCGTGCCTGATGATGCGCTGAAGGTTCGGGATTTTGGCATACAGCCTGCTTCTAATTGGGATAACAGGCTGGTTGCATTAAAGCCAAAAGAAAGCGTGTTTAATGAAAAACAGACAAAGATGATCCAGGAATATGTGAACAAAGGGCCTGATCTGGAATCACTTAGAAAATTGAGTCCTGTACTGGATAAGATGATGAAAATGTCTGAAATTGAAAAGAAAGACAGCCAGACGCAGAATATAATGCATGTTGGGGATGTCAGTTTTAATCTTCCTAACGTACGTAACTACGCAGATTTCATGAATCAGGCAAAGAAAGATCCTGAATTCGAAAAGATGATCGGATGTATTATGCGACACCAGCTTGGATTTGGAAGTTATCTGAAAAAGACAAATGTTACTTTCAGAAATTAGAATAACTGGAGAGGTGTAAAAGCCTCTCTGGGTATTGGGTGTATGAAAGTGTTTCATATGGAAAATAATATCTTGGCAGTCTGATACTGTCTGGTTTATATAGATGGAGGAAAAGAAGAAATGTTAAACAAAGGTAGGACAGAGAAACAGTTATTATACAGTGAAGTAGAGAGATTGAAAAAGATTAACCGGAAACTGAAAGATGAAAATAGAAGATTAAGAGAAGGAATAGAAGATATTGAGAAGTATCGGGAGAAGTATAAGGAATTGATTGGTTCTATTGAGATGATAAAGAAACAATATGCGGAGAAACTAAAGGTTTTTGATGGAATAGAAGAATTGTACAGAAAAGAATATAGGAAATTAAAAAATTAGTTAGAGAAAATTGCTAGTGATGTATTAGATGTATTGGGGTTGAATAATGACTGTATAGTGGTAAAAGGTGCTGTATGGGGTGGCAGTGCCTTTGGAAAATAGAAGAGGGATGCAGAAAAAAGAAATAGAAGATGATTATAGGGATTAAGTTTTTTATCATTTTTGACATATTTTTGAATGGAGGATGATTTTTATTGAGTAATGGAAAGAAAATAGAAGTACCAATCTGGGAAAAGGCGAATTTGACAGTCGAAGAAGCTGCCGCATATTCTGGCATTGGAATAAATAAAATAAAAGAAATATCAAATGATGATAAATGTCCGTTTGTATTGTGGGTTGGAACGAAAAGGCTAATTAAAAGGAAATTATTTGATGCTTATGTAGAGAGGCAGTTTTCGATTTGAATCATAATTTTTTATATATAAGTAGACCTTAAAGAACTTATATGATAAAATAAAACTTATCATATTAAGGCTCTTTTAGTATTGAAAGGAGCAATCTATATGGAAAAAAAAAGAAAAGATCATAAAGGGCGTGTATTACGGAAAGGAGAGCAGCAAAGAGAGAATGGTACATACATGTATAGATGGACTAGCAGCGAAGGTAGAAGAGAGTGTATATATGCAAATTCTTTAGATGAACTGCGCAAGAAAGAAGATGAAATAAACAAAGAAATATCACTGGGAGTATCAAGAACGTTAGTAACATTAAATGAACAAATAGAAATCTATTTAATGACAAAAAGAAATTTGGCTAATTCTACAAAAGAAAACTATAATTATTATTACAGACATTCTGTAAAAGACAGTAGAATTGGGAAAATGAAAGTTATTGATATAAGGAAATCAGATATATTGTTATTTTATCATGATCTGGAAGAAAGGATATAGTGCAGGTACATTAAAGATTTTACATAAAATTATTTTTCCAGCCCTTCAATTAGCATGTGATGATAATATCATTGTTAAGAATCCAGCGAATGGATGTATGAAAGAATATTCAGAAGATATGGAGAAAAAATATGCACTTACTTTTGAAGAAGAAAAAGAATTTTTGGAGAGAATAAAACTCAGGCCAAGAATGACACGCTATTATCCAATGTATGCCATTATGATTTATGCAGGTCTTAGAATTAGTGAACTAATAGGATTAACATGGGATGATGTTGATATGAACAAGAAAGAAATAAATATTAATCATCAAGTACAGTATAGGATGTTCAATGGAAAAGTTCAATATTATGCAAATGAAACTAAGACGAATGCTGGAAAAAGAATTATACCAATGACAGATGATATGTATAAGATGTTTCTGGAGCAGCGCAAAGAGTGGTTTAAGATTGATAAGGATTTAGATTTTGAAGTGGACGGATATAAAAATTTTGTTTTTATATCACATTTGACAGGCAGATGTATGGGGCATAATAGTATTCGTAGAATGATGCGAACCATTGTGTCAATGAATCAAGAAAGAGAGGTTCAACTTCCAAAAGTAAGCCCACATATTTTAAGACATACATGCTGTTGCAGGTTAGCAGAATCTGGGTGCGATATAAAGGTTTTGCAATATATCATGGGTCATACTGATATCAGAACAACTATGCGTGTTTACAATCATGTTGATACGGGGAGGATAAAAAGGGAAATGGAAAAGTTGGAGCAGTTACACCAAAATACACCAATTGATACACCAATTGCACAAAACTTTATGTAAGATTATAACGGGTTACGTTATGTAATCCTAATAAATCCAGCCAAAATCCTCTTGCATAATCACAAACAATGGGTTATAATCATTCACAGAACAAAATAAGATCTTCAGGGCAGGGTGCGATTCCCTACCGGTGGTAAAGCCCACGAGCCGCGAGGCATGATCCGGCGCAATTCCGGAGCCGACAGTATAGTCTGGATGAGAGAAGATTGTGACATACAGATTTTTGGATGATTCTGTACAAAAACACCTGCTCTGGCCAGTTACGCGTGCCAGAGCTTTTTTCTCCGAATTTCTGCGCAAATCAGCCCTGGATCCCTGGATCCGGGGTTTTTAAATGATGGGAGGTGCCTGTATGAATGATCAGGAATATATGCGCCTGGCCCTGCAGCTGGCGGAAAAGGGCTGCGGATGGACAGCGCCGAACCCGATGGTCGGCGCTGTGATTGTAAAAGACGGCCGTATCATCGGGCAGGGATGGCATGAAAAATACGGCGGGCTGCATGCGGAACGTAATGCGCTGGCATCCTGCACGGAGCCGCCGCACGGAGCTACGATGTATGTGACATTGGAGCCTTGCTGCCACCATGGAAAACAGCCGCCTTGTGTGGAAGCTGTACTGGAAGCAGGCATCCGCCGCGTGGTCGTTGGTTCTGCAGACCCGAATCCGCTCGTCAGCGGGAAAGGCGTCCGCATCCTGCGTGCGCATGGGGTGCAGACGGATACCGATGTGCTGCGTGAGGAGTGCGATAGGCTGAATGAAGTGTTTCTGTACTTTATTCAAACGCGCCTGCCGTTTGTAGTTATGAAATATGCAATGACCCTGGATGGAAAAATAGCTGCTTACACAGGAGCATCCAAGTGGATTACAGGCGAAGCGGCCCGGAATCATGTACAGCAGCAGCGGCACCGGTATACTGCGATTATGGCAGGGATCGGTACCGTGCTTGCCGATGACCCTTTGCTGACCTGCCGTATTCCAGACGGAAATAATCCGATACGTATTATTTGCGACAGCAGTTTACGGATTCCGCTGGATGCACAGCTTGTCACAACTGCGAACCAGGTGCCGACGATATTGGCGGTCTGTGAAAAAGGATACCGCAACCGTGAAAAGCGGCTGGCGCTGGAGGAGGCTGGATGCCGGATTTTATGTGTAGAGGAAAAAAACGGCCATGCAGACCTGCGCCAGCTGATGCAGAAGCTGGGAGAAGAGCAGATCGACAGTATTTTGCTGGAAGGCGGCGGAACGCTGCATTGGGCCGCGTTGGAAAGTGGCATTGTGCGCAAGGTGCAGGCTTATGTGGCGCCGAAGCTGTTGGGCGGGCTGGATGCGAAGACCCCGGTCGAAGGGCAGGGTGTGCCGTCTCCGTCCGAAGCAGTTTTTTTAAAAAATATGGCAGTGACACGTCTGGGGGAAGATTTATTGATAGAAAGCGAGGTGGCGCAGGATGTTCACAGGGATTGTTGAGGAGATCGGCACCGTGGAGCAGGTGCGGCACGGACAGCATTCTGCCGTACTTTCGATCCGGGCAGACAAAGTGCTGGAAGGCACCCGCATCGGCGACAGCATTGCAGTCAATGGTATCTGCCTGACCGTCACCGGGCTGGCAGACGGCTGTTTTTCGGCAGATGTGATGCATGAGACGCTGAACCGTTCTGCCCTGGCAAGGCTAAAAAGCGGCGTCCATATCAATCTGGAACGGGCGATGCCCGCAAACGGCAGGTTCGGCGGACATATTGTGGCCGGGCATGTGGACGGGGTCGGCAGGATCTTAGATATCCGGCGCGACGATACGGCTGTCTGGTATACGATTGCCGCGGAACCGAACGTAACGCGGTATATTGTAGAAAAAGGATCTGTGGCCATCGACGGGGTCAGCCTGACGGTGGCAAACGTATGGACAGACCGTTTTGCGGTATCGATCATTCCGCATACACAGGAGCAGACAGTTTTAAAAGAACGGACAAAAGGCAGCCTTGTCAATCTGGAAACAGATATGATAGGAAAATATGTGGAAAAGCTGCTGCAGCCTGCGGCTTTGCAAAAGCAGGCAAGCAGGATCACGAAAGAATTTTTAGCAGAAAACGGATTTTAGGAGGTTATAGCATGTTTCAGTTTCATACGGTAGAAGAGGCTTTGGAAGATCTGAAAAACGGAAAGATCATTCTTGTTACAGACGATCCGGACCGCGAAAATGAGGGGGACTTTATCTGCGCGGCAGAGTATGCCACGACAGAAAATGTGAACTTTATGGCAACCCACGGCAAGGGGCTGATCTGCATGCCGATGTCAGCGGAATATGTAAACAAATTAAAAATTCCGCAGATGGTACAGCAAAATACAGACAATCACGAGACAGCATTTACAGTTTCCATTGATCATGTCAAAACAACCACTGGCATTTCAGCAGCGGAGCGTTCCATAACAGCGATGGGCTGTGTGGCAGACGATGCAAAACCAGAAGATTTCCGCCGCCCGGGCCATATGTTCCCGCTTCTGGCAAAAGAAAACGGTGTGCTGGAGCGCAACGGCCATACAGAGGCAACCGTCGACCTCTGCCGCCTGGCCGGCTTGAAAGAATGCGGCCTGTGCTGTGAAATTATGCGGGAAGACGGCACGATGATGCGCAAGCAGGAGCTGATCGAACTGGCACAGAAATGGAACCTGACATTTATCACGATCAAAGATCTGCAAAACTACCGCAAATGCCATGAAAAGCTGGTCGAACGCGTAACCGTAACAAAAATGCCAACCAAATACGGCGAATTTACAGCCTACGGCTTCGTCAACCAGTTAAACGGCGAACATCACGTAGCACTCGTAAAAGGTGAAATCGGAAACGGCGAAGAAGTTCTCTGCCGGGTACATTCCGAATGCCTGACCGGAGACACATTCGGTTCTTTGCGCTGCGACTGCGGCCAGCAGTTTGCTGCTGCCATGACGCAGATCGAAAAAGAAGGGCGCGGCATTCTGCTCTATATGCGCCAGGAAGGGCGCGGCATCGGACTGATAAACAAGCTGCGCGCCTACGAGCTGCAGGAACAGGGCATGGATACCCTGGAAGCGAACCTGGCCCTTGGCTTCGGTGCAGACGAGCGTGAATATTATATCGGCGCACAGATCCTGCGTGACCTGGGTGTAAAAAGCATGCGCCTTCTGACCAACAACCCGGATAAGGTATACCAGCTGTCCGAGTTCGGCATGGAAATCACAGAGCGCGTACCGATCCAGATGGACGCCACCGCGCATGATCTTTTTTATCTAAAGACAAAACAGCAGCGCATGGGCCATATCCTGAAATATTAGCTTTACGGCCAAGCGGCTCATATAGATAGTTAGAAATGATTTTTTGCACAAAAAGGTGAAATTTTGACTGTGGGCGACAGAATTGACATTGTGTTGCGTTTTTTGAATGGCTATGCGGACGCCGGATGAGGGGGAAAGGGCCTGGCTTCCGGCTGGTTTTCACCGGCTTTACATGAAACGCAAATTTAAGTGTTGTAAAGCCTGTCAATAACCAGACTCTGCGGGCTGCGGCGTCCGGATAGCCATATGTCAAAAGTGTTTCTTTTCTGGTTCATCCAGGCTAGGAAGCTTAGGAACGGAAGATTGTTTTGCAGTTACAGAATAAAACGGTCACATATCTGCAGATGCAGCCGCAAAGTCAGGTTTGCACAGTTATTATACAAACCATATTTTCTCAAAACAAAATAAGAAAGGAAAACAATAATGAAAACATTTGAAGGAAAACTCATATCCAAAGAAATCAAAATCGGCATTGTAGCAGCCCGTTTTAACGAATTTATTACATCCAAGCTGTTAAGCGGCGCTATGGACGGCCTTCTCCGCCATGATGTAAAAGAAGAAGATATACAAGTAGCCTGGGTACCGGGCGCATTTGAAATCCCCCTGATCGCATCCAAAATGGCCAAAAGCGGAAAATACGACGCAGTAATCTGCCTGGGTGCCGTAATCCGTGGTTCAACCAGCCACTATGATTATGTATGCAACGAAGTATCAAAAGGAATCGCAGCAGTATCGCTGGAAAGCGGGATACCAGTGATGTTCGGCATTCTAACAACCGAAAATATCGAACAGGCCATTGAGAGAGCCGGAACAAAAGCAGGAAACAAAGGATATGATTGTGCGCTGGGCGCAATAGAGATGGTAAATCTAATCCGCGAAATCGAGGGTTAAATTCCATTCATCGCGCAAAATCAGCATTCATGCACGAATTAAGCCTGCCAAATACCATTCATCACGCAAAATCAGCATTCATGCACGAATGGTAAAGCCTGCCATAATCAGACTCTGCGGGGTGGGTTTTATGGGATGGCTTGCGCAGAATCATCCGCGCAAGCCATCCCATAAAACCCACCCCGCAGAGTCGTCCGCACAGCCACTCCATAAAACCCACCCCGCAGAGTCGTCCGCACAGCCATCTACCCTCTTACAGCTTAAATCGATACCCAACCCCCCATATCGTCTCAATATACTGCGGCTTCGCCGTATTCACCTCAATTTTCTCCCGGATCTTCTTAATATGCACCGTCACCGTAGCAATATCCCCCACAGACTCCATATCCCAGATCTCCTTAAACAGCTCATCCTTCGTAAACACCCGGTTCGGATTCTGCGCCAAAAACACAAGCAGGTCAAACTCTTTTGTCGTAAACTGCTTCTCCTCCTCATGGATCCAAACCCGCCGTGCCGTCTTATCAATCCGTATCCCGCGGATCTCCACGATATCATTCTGCGGCATACCGCTCCCAATCAGCCGTTCATACCTGGCCAGATGCGCCTTCACCCTTGCAACCAGCTCGCTCGGCGAAAACGGCTTTGTCACGTAATCGTCTGCTCCCATGCCCAGCCCGCGGATTTTGTCAATGTCATCTTTTTTGGCCGAAACCATTAAAATCGGCAGGTTCTTATGCCCCCGGATCTGCCTGCATACCTCGAATCCGTCCATGCCGGGCAGCATCAGGTCCAGAATCACCATATTGTAATCCTCTTCCAGCACTTTTTTCAGCCCCTGTTCTCCGTTCGTCTCGATCTCGACCTGAAATCCGCTTAATTCCAGATAATCTTTTTCCAGCTCTGCAATTGTCATTTCATCTTCAATGATCAATATCCTACTCATTTATAACCTCCTGATATTTCCGTATTACAAAATACATTACCGTACCGGTAGATTCTTTGCTTGTCGCCCAGATTTTGCCTCCGTGGTCTTCGATAATCTTTTTCACAATGGACAGGCCGATGCCGCTGCCGCCGGTTGCCGAATTTCTGGAAGCGTCCGTGCGGTAAAAGCGGTCAAAAATAAACGGAAGGTCTTTTTGCCCGATCCCTTTTCCGTTGTCTTCGATCTCCACCTGGATAAAGTCGCCGACATCCTTGATCCGGATATTGATCAGCCCGTGTTCTTTATCCATATATTTGACAGAATTGCTGATAATGTTGTCGATGACGCGCTTTAACTGCTCCGGGTCCGCAATTACCTGGATATCGTCTCCTGCATAGTTGAAATAAGACAGCCCGATATGCTCCGCCTCCAGTTCCAGACCGATCTCTTCAATACAGTCGTCGAAATAGTCTGCTACATGAATACGGTTAAAGTTGTACGGGATACGGTTTGTATCAATCTTGGAATATAGTGTGAGTTCGTTCAGCAGGCGGTCCATGTCCATCGCCTTGCTGTAGATCGTGCGCATATACCGGTCTACTTTTTCCGGTGTGTCTGCAACCCCGTCCATAATACCTTCCACATAGCCTTTGATCGCCGTCAGCGGTGTTTTCAGGTCGTGGGAAATATTGCTGATCAGGATGCGGTTCTGCTTTTCCGCTTCCAGCTTTTCCTCTGCGGATTCTTTCAGCCGCTGCCGCATATCTTCAAAATTCCTGCATAGATTCCCCATCTCATCATTGCTTTCCGCTTCGATGGTAAAGTCCAGATTGCCCTCTTTAATATTTTTTGCCGCTTCCTCCAGCTTGCAGATCGGCGTGACGATACTGCGGTAAATCCATGCCGTAATCGATAGGCCGGTTGCGACCAGGATCAGCAGCACGCAGACCGCCATATCCTTAATCAGCGCTCCGGCCTGCGAAATATCCATTTTCTGCGCCAATGCCCCGAGGTCAAACCCGGACTGCTGCGCCACAGTATTTACCTGAACCATCCGGATCACAAAAAACGCAAACAATGCCAGCAGGATCGGCATAAATACGATCACCAGAAACGTGATGACCAGCTTTGTAATCAATTTCATAGCATGCTCCTTACCTGGATCAATAAAAGGGGATGATCACTGCCGCAATACGGGGTGATCCTTCAAAAAAGAATAAAAATAACTGCCGCGGCATCCTGGTACAGCGTTGTGCCACAACAGTTATTTTCACTATCAGCACGTTTCGCTAACAGATATTATAACATGCCCTCTGTAAGTTCATATAAAAATTCAAGGAAAAGATTCTTAATTTTTTATAAATTTATGTTATAAATGGCAGAAGTTCGATCGAACGGCAGCCGGACAGCAGCGCTTATGCCAGATATTTTTTCAATGCTTCCGCTTTATCCAGCGCTTCCCAAGGCAAATCCAGGTCGTTTCTGCCAAAATGCCCGTAAGCGGCGGTCTGCTTATAGATCGGCCTTCTTAAATCCAGCATTTTAATAATGCCTGCCGGACGCAGGTCAAAGTTCTCACGTACAATCTCTACCAGGCGGCTGTCCGCGATCTTTCCTGTGCCGAAGGTGTCTACCATAACGGACGTCGGCTGCGCCACGCCGATGGCATAGGACAGCTGGATCTCACATTTATCTGCAAGCCCTGCCGCTACAATATTTTTTGCAACATAACGTGCCGCATAGGCTGCCGAGCGGTCTACCTTTGTGCAGTCTTTGCCGGAAAAAGCGCCGCCGCCGTGACGCGCGTATCCGCCGTATGTATCTACGATAATCTTGCGCCCGGTCAGGCCCGCGTCACCCTGCGGCCCGCCGATGACAAACCTCCCGGTCGGATTGATAAAAAACTTCGTATCTGCGTCAATCATATCCTTCGGAATGACCGGGTCAAAGACATGCTTCATAATATCCGCATGGATCTGTTCCTGCGTCACATCCGCGTCATGCTGGGTAGACAATACAACTGCTTCCAGCCGCTTTGGTTTTCCTGCTTCGTCATATTCTACAGAGACCTGTGTTTTCCCATCCGGGCGCAGATAGGCAAGAACACCGTCCTTACGTACCTTCGTCAGCTGCAGCGCAAGCTTGTGTGCCAGAGAAATCGGGTACGGCATGTAGCTTTCCGTCTCGTTCGTTGCATAACCGAACATCATACCCTGGTCGCCCGCACCGATCGCATCCAGCTCTGCGTCTGTCATTTTATTTTCTTTTGCTTCCAGCGCCTTATCTACTCCCATCGCGATATCCGCAGATTGCTGGTCCAGTGCGGAAAATACGGCACATGTATTGCAGTCAAAGCCCATCTTTGCATCGTTGTAGCCGATTTCATTGACCGTCTTTCTTACGATCGACGGAATATCCAGCCGCGCCTTGGTTGTAATCTCTCCGGTCACAAGCACAAACCCGGTACAGCAGACCGTCTCGCAGGCCACGCGGCTCATCGGGTCTTGTTCCATACATGCGTCAAGCACTGCATCCGATACAGCGTCGCACAGCTTATCTGGATGCCCTTCTGTCACTGATTCTGAAGTAAATAATAACTTTTCCATACTTTTTCCTTTCGTTTTTGATTCATTGACCTATGATAAGCAACAAAAAACAGGTTCGCTGATAAGCGGACCTGATTACTAGGTTAAATCATCAAATCCTCTTATTGTTCGATTACTCGCTCAGGTTGGCACCTTCCACGCATTTGCAGGGGGTTGCCGTGACTTCACAGATCCTTTGTATCTCCATCACTCTGAATAAGAGAAAAATCGTATGCAATTTT
>CANOET010000070.1 GCA_947564835.1 uncultured Eubacterium sp.
GACGAATCAGAAAACGTTGTATTTTCGGGAATTTTTACTTTCCGAGAGCATTCAATTTGGGGGGGGGGGGTATAGAGAATTATTTGCCGCCTGACAGTTTGCAGGAATCTTAATAAAGAATATGTCTCATATCCATCTGTAAATCGCAAATCTTGAAATTATATAGTTTTTGTGGTCTAGAATTAGTCTTATATATGGCTGCGAA
The DNA here is from genome assembly GCA_947564835.1 of uncultured Eubacterium sp. GTDB lineage: Bacteria > Bacillota > Clostridia > Lachnospirales > Lachnospiraceae > Eubacterium_J. Next base: position 206 of record CANOET010000070.1, read on the forward strand.
AAAATGATGAAAGTCACCGGTGAATTTATTGATTCTGGAAGTATTGGTAACAGTTCAAATACCTAGTCTACAACCCCATAATGTTATAGTACATCTGTGTTATATAGTACACCTAAAGCACCAGTCATTGAATGTCTGGTGTGTCTTTAATTAGTGCAAAAAGCTTTAAAAAATATTTACATTTTTCACTTACTGTTTGCCTTTCTCACTTTATAGTCGGCATGGAAAAAGTCTTGAAATGAATATAAAAATAATGGTACAGTCTGACAATTAAATTGTTTTCATTGTATAATAAGTTAGACGTATAAGGCCATTTTCTTTCTTATAATTTTGTGGGCAAATTTATTATACATGAGAAAATGGCTTGTCCTTGTGTGTTATTTCCACGTTTTATATCATGGAGCAGTCTGATATTTTCGGCATATTTTGTAGAGAGTATCTGAACTGTTACAAATATTATGAATGCAGCGTCATAAAATTTCTAGTACCATCTTGACAAATTGTTCCACCCGTACTATCATACTTTGAGAATCAAATAATTTGACTCTCAAATAATTTGATTCTCAAACAAACGAGACAGAAATTTGTCAGTCATCAAGCAAAACCGTAATAGAAAACAAAAAACAAAATCTAAAAACTAAAAACAAACAAATAAGGAGAATCAGACAAATGTTGGAAAAAATTGCAGAAATCGTAAAAGAACAGTTAAATACCGAAGCAGAGATCACCGAAGCAACCTCCTTCAAGGACGATCTCGGCGCCGACTCCCTGGATATTTTTGAGCTGGTCATGGCGCTGGAAGAGGAATTTGGTGTGGAAATCCCGTCTGAAGATCTGGAAAATGTCAATACTGTCGCAGACGTCATCAATTATTTAAAAGCGCATGATGTGGCAGAATAAGGTGGAGCGAAGATGAAGACCAAAATTACAGAACTGTTAGGGATACAGTATCCGGTTATCCAGGGCGGCATGGCCTGGGTAGCGGAATATCATCTGGCGGCGGCTGTGTCCAATGCCGGAGGGCTTGGTATTATCGGTGCGGCAAGTGCGCCGGCGCAGGTAGTGCGCACACAGATTCAGGAACTGAAAAAGCTGACAGACAAACCGTTTGGCGTGAATGTGATGCTGATGAACCCGAATGCACCGGAAGTGGCGCAGGTGGTGGTCGAAGAAGGGGTGCCTGTGGTAACGACAGGCGCCGGGAATCCGGCAAAGTTTATCCCGATGTGGAAAGAGGCCGGTGTCAAAGTTATTCCGGTCGTAGCCAGTGTGGCGATGGCACGGATGATGGAGCGTGCGGGCGCGGATGCGGTTGTGGCGGAAGGCATGGAATCCGGCGGGCATATCGGGGAACAGTCTACGATGGCCCTGGTGCCGCAAGTAGCGGATGCGGTACAGGTTCCGGTCATTGCGGCAGGCGGGATCGCGGACGCCAGAGGGTTTGCGGCAGCGTTTATGCTTGGCGCGCAGGCCGTGCAGATGGGCACCCGTTTTGTAACGGCGAAGGAATCCATTGTGCATGAAAATTATAAAGAGCGTATTATCAAAGCAAAAGACATTGACTCAGAAGTCACCGGGCGTTCGACCGGGCATCCGATCCGGGTATTGCGCAACCAGATGAGCCGCGAATACCTGAAACTGGAACAGGCGGGCGCTTCTCTGGAAGAGCTGGAAACACTGACGCTTGGTTCCCTGCGCAAGGCCGTGATGGACGGCGATGTAAAGGGCGGCAGCCTGATGGCGGGCCAGATTGCAGGGCTGATCCGTCAGGAAAATACTTGCGAAGAGATTATACAGGAAATCGTAAACGGGGCAGAAAAGCTATTTTCCAATGCGGCCGGGCTGCTGCAGACGGATAGGGCAGATGGGTAGCCCGTACGGGCAGATGGACAGCTTGTACAGGCAGATGTGTAGCTCATACGGGCAGATAGACAGTTCATATAGGCAGATGTGTAACTTATACAGGCAGATAGACAGTTCGTACAGGCAGATGTGCAGCTCGTACAGGCAGATGTGTAGTTCAGATGTGCAGAGCTCGTATGTGCAGATGTGTAGTTCAGATGTGCAGCTTATATAGTTATAGGAAGGATGGCTGATCATGGGAAAGACAGTTTATATGTTCCCGGGGCAGGGAGCGCAGTACATAGGAATGGGAAAAGCGTTTTATGACCAGTATAAAATCTGCAGGACGGTGTTTGACCTCGCTTCCAGTGTTACGGGGCTGGACCTTGCGGCGCTTTGTTTTGAGGAAAATGACAGGCTGGATATTACGGAATATACGCAGATCGCGATGCTGACGGTAGAAGCGGCGATAGAGCTGGTCATGGAGCAGCAGGATTTGCGGCCGGATTATGCGGCGGGACTGAGTCTGGGAGAATACGGCGCCCTGATCGCATCCAAAGCGCTTGACCTGGCGGATGCGTTCCGTGTGGTCAGAAAACGCGGGATTTATATGCAGGAAGCGGTTCCGTCCGGCGGTGCGATGGCTGCGGTATTGGGGCTTTCTGCGGATGCGGCGGAACAGGCTTGTGAACAGACGCAAGGTACCGTGTCGGTGGCGAATTATAATTGCCCGGGGCAGATTGTGATTACCGGGGAGCAGGCAGCTGTGGAAAAAGCCGGAGAAGCCTGCAAGGCGGCGGGCGCGAAACGGATCATGCCGTTAAAGGTCAGCGGGCCGTTCCATTCGAAAATGCTGGAGCCGGCAGGTGAAAAGCTGGCAAAAGAGCTTGCAGATGTACAGTTCCGCAGCATTGAGGTCCCGTATGTGACAAATGTGACAGCGGATTTTGTTACGGATGAGACGCAGATTAAAGACCTGCTCGTAAAGCAGATATCTTCTTCCGTGCGCTGGCAGCAGAGTGTGGAGCGCCTGATTGCGGAAGGCGCGGATGAATTTGTAGAAATTGGTCCGGGGCATACGCTGTCCGGATTTATGAAAAAGATCAACCGTGAGGTGAAGGTCTTCCATATTGAGAAACCGGAGGATTTAGAGGATTATGTTAACCGATAAAATTGCACTTGTAACCGGAGCCGGCAGGGGAATCGGCAGGGCCATTGCCGAAACATTTGCCGCGCAGGGGGCGTATGTGTATCTGAATTACCATGGTTCTGAAGCGGCGGCACAGGAGGCAGTAGCGCAGATTGTGCAGGACGGCGGAAAAGCCGAAGCGGTGCGGTGCAATGTGGCCGATTTCCAGGCTTGCGGGGAGATGATCGCCCAGATTGTAAAAAAAAGCGGCAGGCTGGATATTCTCGTTAATAATGCGGGGATTACAAAAGACGGGCTTTTGATGAAAATGTCAGAAGAAGATTATGACCAGGTGCTGGATATTAATCTGAAAGGGACTTTTCATACGATCCGCCATGCATCCCGGTATCTGCTAAAGCAGCGCAGCGGCAGGATTATCAATATCACATCCGTATCCGGCGTTTTGGGCAATGCGGGGCAGGCCAATTACAGCGCGTCAAAAGCAGGCGTGATCGGGCTTACGAAAAGCGCGGCAAGAGAACTGGCTTCGCGCGGGATCTGTGTGAATGCGGTTGCGCCGGGTTATGTAGAGACAGATATGACAAGGGCGCTGCCAGAGCAGGTCAAAGCGCAGATGCTGTCGCAGATTCCGTTGGGACGGGCGGCTTCGCCGCAGGAAATCGCGGACGTTGTGCTGTTTCTGGCATCAGAGCAGTCCGCATATATGACAGGACAGGTCTTGTGCGTCGACGGCGGGATGGCGATGTAAGGCAGTACGGCGATAGAACCAGTACAGCTGATGTATGCGATAGGGCAATAAAAGGCGGTGTAAGTCAGATGACGGGTGCAGTGGCAGCATAGTATATGAAATAAGTAGAGATAGACGGAAGTGTCAGAAAATAAAAGGACACGTTTTTGTATACAGTGTGTAAAAACAGGAAACAGGAGGGGGCAATGAAACGCAGAGTAGTGGTAACAGGAATGGGCGCGATTACGCCGATCGGGTTAAGCGTTGGTGAATTTTGGAATGCCGTCAGGCAGAAAAAGCTGGGCTTTGCGCCGATCACCCATTTTGACGCGTCAGGGTATAAATGCCGTCTGGCAGCGGAAGTAAAGGGTTTTGATGGCAAAAATTATATGGATTTCAAATCGGCAAAGCGCATGGAGCTGTTCAGCCAGTATGCGATGGCGGCGTCCAAAGAAGCGATTGCGGATGCAAAGCTGGATCTGGCACAGGAGGATGCGTACCGTGCAGGCTGCGCCATCAGTTCCGGTATCGGCAGCCTGCAGGCAATCGAACGGGAACATAAAAAGCTGCTGGACAAAGGGCCGTCCAGGGTGAATCCGCTGTTCGTGCCGATGATGATTTCTAATATGGCGGCTGGAAATGTATCTATCGCCTTTGGCCTAAAGGGCAAGAGCATCAATGTCGTAACGGCATGTGCAAGCGGGACGAACAGCATCGGGGAAGCGTTTCGTACGATCCAGTACGGGGATGCGGATCTCATGGTTACCGGCGGCTGTGAAGCATGCGTTACGCCGGTCGGCATTGCAGGATTTACGGCCCTGACCGCATTGTCCACAGCAGAGGACCCGCAGCGCTGTTCCCTGCCGTTTGATAAGGAACGCAGCGGATTTGTAATGGGCGAAGGCGCGGCGGTTGTCGTGCTGGAAGAGCTGGAGCATGCGAAAAAGCGCGGCGCAAGGATTTATGCGGAAGTGACCGGGTATGGCTGCACTTCGGATGCGTATCATATCACGTCGCCCGCAGAGGACGGCGCGGGGGCAGCGCGTGCAATGGCTAATGCGATGGCGGACGCCGGGCTGAAACCGGAAGAGGTCACTTATATTAACGCACATGGAACAGCGACGCATCACAATGACCTGTTTGAGACACGGGCGATTAAGCTGGCGTTCGGCAGCCATGCGAAGCATCTGCGTATCAATTCGACCAAGTCCATGATCGGGCATCTGCTCGGAGCAGCGGGGGCGGTGGAATTTGTAACCTGTGTCAAGGAAATTGAGGAAGGCTATATCCATGCAACGGCTGGTTACACAACGCCGGATGAGGAGCTGGATCTGGATTACTGCAAGGAGCCGTATGAGGAGGAGATCCGCCACGCACTGAGCAATTCCCTCGGATTCGGCGGGCATAACGCGACGCTTGCCATTTCCAGGTATGAGGCATAACCGGAGAGCATGATGGGAGGGATCAGATGTCTTTATTGAATGCGTCACAGATTATGGAAATCATTCCGCACAGGCAGCCGTTTATGCTGCTGGATACGGTCGAAGAGCTGGAGCCGGGAAAGCGTGTACGTGCGCGTAAATGCGTCAGCTATAACGAACCGTTTTTTGCGGGGCATTTTCCCGGCGAACCGGTTATGCCGGGTGTACTGATCGTGGAAGCCATGGCGCAGGCGGGCGCGGTGGCGATGCTGTCACAGCCGCAGATGAAAGGGAAGACCGCTTATTTTGCCGGAATCAATACCGCAAAATTTAAGCAGAAGGTGGTGCCTGGAAATGTGCTGGATCTGGAGGTTGAGATCATCAAGGTAAAAGGCCCGGTCGGGATCGGCAAGGGGACGGCATATGCCGACGGAAAGCTGGCGGCGTTTGCAGAAATGATGTTTGCGATAGGAAGCGAGGCGGGCAGTCATGTGGATCAATAAAAGCAAATCAAAAGAAAAAGATCACAAGGAAAAAAAGCACTATTTCTTTCATAAACGGACAATGCCGCAAATGGATCCGGATGCAGATACTGCCTGGCAGGCGCAGGAAGAACTGAATCAAAAGCAGGCGGACGTCAAGGCGGCAAGCCAAAGAGACGAAAAGCCGTTGCATGACGTCTTTGTATGTAAGAAATGCGGCGCGCAGATCTCAAAAGCGGAAACCGTTGCCAATAAGTATGTATGCAAGGAATGCGGATATTATTTCCGGATCCGTACAAAGAACAGAATTCGTATGGTAGCAGACGCCGGTACCTTTGAGCCATGGTTTGAGGATGTGGAGGAGACCAATCCGCTGCAGTTCCCGGGTTATGAAGAAAAGCTTGCGCAGGTGCAGGAAAAGACGAAATTAAAAGAAGGCGTAACAATCGGTTATGCCAGGGTGGAAGGGGAACCGGTGGTGATCGGCGTATGTGACGCGCGGTTTTTGATGGGCAGCATGGGGCATGTAGTCGGTGAAAAAATCGCCTGTGCCGTAGAAAAAGCGACTGCGATGCGCCTTCCGGTCATATTGTTCTGCTGTTCCGGCGGTGCGCGGATGCAGGAAGGCATTATCTCGCTGATGCAGATGGCAAAGACGTCTGCGGCTTTGAAAAAACACAGCGAAACCGGGCTTTTGTATATCCCGGTGCTGACTGATCCGACGACCGGCGGCGTAACGGCAAGCTTTGCCATGCTTGGGGATCTGATTTTGGCGGAGCCAAAGGCGCTGATCGGCTTTGCCGGGCCGCGCGTCATCGAGCAGACCATCGGGGAAAAACTGCCGGAAGGCTTCCAGCGGGCGGAGTTCCAGCTGGAGCATGGGTTTGTAGACGCAGTTGTAGAACGCAAGGATTTAAAACAGACGCTGGCACGTATTTTAAAATACCACCACAGCAATCAGAGCTTCCACGCGTTTACAAAGACCGGGACGGCGGAGGTAATCCCGGATGAACGTTGCCGGGAGCGGATGCAGCAGGCGGAAGAAAAGACAGCCTGGGAAAAAGTAAAGGCCGCGCGCCAGGTAACGAGGCCGTCTGCGATGGATTATATCAGCCGGATCTTCGACGGATTGATCGAATGCCACGGCGACCGGCAGTTCCGTGACGATCCGGCGGTCGTAGGCGGGATTGCGCTGCTGGACGGACAGCCGGTGACGGTGGTCGCCATCCAGAAAGGAACCACGATAGAGGAATGCCAGCAGCGGAATTTCGGTATGGCTTCTCCGGAAGGATACCGCAAGGCGCTGCGTCTGATGAAGCAGGCTGAAAAATTCCACCGCCCGGTTATTACATTTGTCAATACTTCCGGGGCATTCTGCGGGATGGAAGCCGAAGAGCTGGGACAGGGCGAAGCGATCGCCAGAAACCTATATGAAATGTCCGCCCTGAAAGTACCTGTAATCTGCATGATGATCGGCGAAGGCGGCAGCGGCGGCGCATTGGCCTTAGCCGTCGGCAACCAGGTGTGGATGATGGAACACGCCACATATTCCGTACTTTCCCCGGAAGGCTTTGCGTCGATCTTATGGAAAGACAGCAGCCGGGCGCAGGAAGCAGCCGGCGTAATGAAGATCACGGCACAGGATCTGTATGATTTAAACGTGGTAGAGCAGGTGATTCCGGAATACGGCGGCGCGGATGAAGTAACCGTAGACACGATATCCGCTTATATGAAACAGCAGCTAAAAGCCTGGCTGTCCTCCCAGGCGGAAAAAAGTGGGGAGGATTTTGCAAAGGAGCGTTATGAGAGATTTCGCAAATTTTAAAGGATGCCCGGGAGGAGGACGACAATGAGAGTAAAAATAGCGGGAACAGGGAGCTGCCTGCCGCGCCTGCGCGTCACAAACGATGACCTTGGCACAATCATGGACACATCAGACGCATGGATCCGCAGCCGTACCGGAATCGGGGCAAGGCATATCGCAGTAGAAGAAACGACAACGGGCATGTCTGTGGAAGCAGCCAGGCAGGCGCTGGAAGAGGCAGGGATGAAGCCCGAAGAGCTGGAACTGATCATTGCCGCAACGCTGACTCCGGACCATGTCCTGCCGCCGTTATCCTGCGAAGTCCAAAGAGAGCTCGGCGCCGTACATGCAGCCGCCTATGACCTGTGCGCCGCCTGCTCCGGCTTTGTATTTGCCCTAAATACCGCCCAGGCTTACATCCAAAGCGGCATGTACCGCAAGATCCTGATTATCGGCGCAGAGACACTGTCCAAGCTGATGGACTGGACAGACCGGTCGACCTGCGTCCTGTTCGGCGACGGCGCAGGGGCCGCAGTTATCACTGCCGGGGAAGAAGGCATCTTTGCCGGCACACAAGGCTCAGACGGGGCAAAAGGAGACGTACTCTCCTGCGGGGGCAGGCCGCTGGAGCATCCGTTTCAACGCAAAGAGGCAGAAGCGGTACATCCTTATGTCAAAATGAACGGACAGGAAGTATATAAATTCGCCGTGCGTACCGTGCCGAAATGTATCAGCCAAGTATTGGAGCAGGCACAGTGGCAGCCGCAGGATATATCCTTGTTTTTACTGCACCAGGCAAATCAGCGGATTATCGAAGCAGTCGCTAAGCGCATCCGCCAGCCAATGGAAAAGTTTCCGGTATGCCTGGAGGAATGCGGGAATATATCGGCTGCAAGCGTACCCGTATTATTAGACCGGGTCAACAAAGAAGGCAGGCTGCAAAGAGGAGACCGGATTGTCCTGGCAGGATTCGGCGCAGGGCTGACCTGGGGCGCGGCGGCGCTGACCTGGTAAGAATAACAGCTAGGGAGATGTGGATATGGATACGGAGCAGACCTTGAACAGACTTTTAGTGCAGTTTTTCAAATACATTATGGAGATCGAGGAACGCAAGCTGATCACAGACGAATTTCGGGACCTTACTTACAATGATATGCATATTATCGAAGCGATCGGGATACAGGAGCCGAGGAAAATGTCTGCGATTGCGAAGCTGATGTCCGTGACGACAGGGACGCTGACAAGGGCGGTGGACGCGCTGGAGAAAAAAGGATATGCGAAACGGCAGCGCAGCAGCCAGGATAAACGGGTGGTCCACATTGTGCTGACACAGCGGGGGATGCTTGCTTACCGTCATCATGAACAATTTCATCAGGATATGATTGCCTTTATCCTGGAGCATGTCAGCGAGGAAGAAAGTATTGTGCTGCGGCGGGCGCTGGAGCGCCTGATGGGATATTTCCAGCAGAAGTATGAGCCGGCAGACGGCCCCTGCGGATATTAGAGTATGGTAAAAGGATCCGTCTTTCATTCGATCTCCCATAACGAAAGCTGCTTTGCCTGAACCTGCGGAAACTCTGATAAATAAGTAAAGGTCTGTTCGTTGTTATGCACAATACCGTGCGTTTGGCAGGTATCGTGCAAGACTTTGTGATTACGGTAAACCAAATCCATAGGCGCCGATCAGTTCCAGGGCTTTGCGGAGCGTTGTGCCCTGTCCGGTCAGAGGCGGAATTTTGACACTTGATTTTTCAGCATAGCCGCCTGTTCAGACATCCGTTCACTGACTCCGGCGGAATCCCTGACTACATCCCCGTTGCTTTGCACAACATCGGAAATACGCTGCAGTTCCTGCGAGATCCGGCTGACAGCGCTGGACTGGCCGTCTGCGGCTTCAAAGATAGAGACGACAGCGTCAGATACATGATTTGCGCCCGCGACAACTTCCTGAAGCGCCTGGTTTGTTACATCGGAAATATGGCTTCCGGTTTCGACTGCAGCCACTGTTTCACCAATCAGCTGCGCTGTATTTCTGGCTGCTTCTGCGGACTGGCCTGCCAGGGTCCGTACCTGGTCAGCCACTACGGCAAAGCCTTTTCCGGATTCGCCTGCCCGTGCGGCTTCGATGGCGGCATTCAGGGACAGGATGTTGGTCTGGGAAGCGATATCCTCGATCGTCTTAATGACTTTAATAATTTCTTTTGATTTTTCATCAATCGTTTCCATGGCGCGCATCAGGTTCAGCATATCGTTACTGCATGTTTCAATCCGCTCGTGTGTCTGGATATTTTCCTCTTTTGCCAGGTTTGCAAATTTTGCGGTAGAATCTGCCTGCTGTTCGATATTGGATACGGCCGCGCCAAGCGCTTCTACGGATAACGACTGTTCCCTCGCACCCTGCGACAAAGATTCGGCGCATGACAATACCTGCCCAGCTTCTTTGGTTACATCGTTAGAGACAAGGGAGATTTCTTTCAGCACCTTAGTAAGCTTGGATTGAATGGCCTGCAGGCTGCCGGTCAGTGCTTTTAACCCTCCAATATAATATTCCTCGTTTTTTTCACATCCACAGACAGGTTGCCGTCGGCGATTTCACTTAAAATCCGTTCAATATCCTGCATGGCGGCATTTAAATGGCTGCAGACATTATGCGTGGCTTTTGCGATCAGGCCAATCTCATCTTTTCGCCCGTAAAACTGCTCCAGCCCCTGGTCTGCCTGCAGGTCAAATGCGCTCAGCCTGGAAATCGCATGCTCCACAGCCATCAGATGCTTACCTGTCCTGCTTAAAATAGAAACGGTTGCCAGTATAATCAGGCCCGCTACGGCCGCACACGCAGCACCCATTAAAATACGTACCATAACTACAGAACGGAACACTTCAGAAGAATCAGACTGCACCATAAAGATCCAGCCCCGTTTTGCCAGATATTTGTAAACAACCAGCTGCTTTCTTCCGCTTTCATCACGAAACGTATAATCCTCCGCTTCAGTGCCGCCTTCACGGTTCACCCGGCTGATAATTTCCTGATGCCCTTTATTTTTTACTTCTGTATTGAGCAAAGAATCATCTTCATGGTACAGGTATACGCCTGTCTGTGCATTGATAAATACATACCTGCTGTCCGGAAGCCCTTTCAGTTCCAGATCCAAAAGCGCATCCATCAATCGGTCCGCATAGACCCCGGCGCCTACGTATCCGATGCAGGTTTGTCCGTCATATACCGGATAATACATAGAAATAACCATATTTCCCGTTCCCGGAGATTCCATAATTCCCAGATTGCTCAGTTCCCGGGCAGCCAGGATCGTTTTGCGGAAGGTCTTGAGGGAATCGCCTTTGCGCGTAGTGATTCCGATTGCTTCCGGTTCGGTATGGGTCAGCACGTATGTATCTGGATCTGCAATGTACAGCCCTTCAAAAATCCCTTTGACTCCGGCAAAGTCTGTCGTATATTTTCTGGCTTTTTCAAGAAGCTCTGGATTATCCGGATCTGCCAAAAGCTCTTGTACCTCCCCGCTAAGCGCAAATGCGGTCAGGTATTCTTCCGCAGATGTTACATAATCGTCAATAATCACCGCCCTGGACTCTACCGCGTTCGTCATCTGGTTTGTAATATTGCTCCTCACCATAGATTCTGTACTGAAAGCGATGACTGACCATAGCAGCAGCATCCCGGCCAGGGTAATAATGGTCGTCAAAATGCTGATTTTTGAGGCAAGCTTTTGGTTTCTTATAAATTCTTTCATTGCTGATAACTACGTCCTCTCTGTGATGTTTCTAATTTCTTAATAAAAGTTTGATGGTTACAGCATGGGGTTGGCTGATGGTGATAAGAAAATATTGTGATTTCCGGAATAGTTTAACGTATTTTTGCACGGTTTTCAATACGTAAGAATTGACATAGTTTTGTGGATTTTTATTGGATATGCGGATGACGGATAAGGGGGATGGCCTGGGCTGCTGGCAGAATGCCAAGAGCTCCTAAGCAATCTTCCAACGCCGCTGGAAGCCAGGACATTTCCCACTTATCCGGCTGGTATGCACCAGCTTTACATGGAACGGAAAGGATTGATCTTATCTGAATCAGTCAGGCATCCGTTTTACGATGGATGCAGCTGCTGATGGAACCTTAAAACGCGGCAGCCTTTAGTTTTTCCTGAAAATCTGCCATTGCTTCTGAGATTTTAATCTGCTGCGGGCAGACAGCTTCGCAGCTTCTGCACCCGATACATGCCGAAGGATGCTTGTCCTGCGGGATTGCCATCAGGGCCATCGGCGCGATAAATCCTCCTCCGGTAAAGCAGTGTTCATTGTAAAGTTCCAGCAGCTTCGGGATATCCAGCCCCTTTGGACAGTGCGCGGTGCAATAGCGGCAGGCCGTACACGGCAGGATCTTCTGGATCATCTCCTGGGCGATTCCAAGCAGCGTATCCAGCTCCGTCTGGTTTAGCTTCTGCTCTGTTTCAAATGTCTGGATATTGCTTTGCAGCTGCTCCATCGTGGACATGCCCGAAAGGATCATCGTTACGCCTTTGATTCCCTGCAGGAAACGGAACGCCCATGCCGGGACCTCTTCATCCGGGCGCAGTGCGCGCAGTTTTTGTGCGGCATCATCTGATATAGAGGCAAGCTTTCCGCCGCGCAGAGGTTCCATTACCCAGACCGGGATCTGATATTTTGTCAGAAGCTCTACTTTTTCTTTAGCATTCTGGAAGATCCAGTCGATCCAGTTCAGCTGGAGCTGGCCAAATTCCATGTATGCACCATAGGCGTCTAAAAAGCGCTGTATCACCTCGCAGCTGCCGTGTGCGGAAAAACCAAGATGGCGGATGCGTCCGTTTTCTTTCTGACGGATCAGATAATCGAAGATCCCGTATTTCGGATCCAGATAGGCATCGATATTCATTTCGCATACGTTATGGAACAGGTAAAAATCAAAATAATCCACGCCGCATTTTTCGAGCTGTTTTTCAAATATTTCTTCTACTTTATCCATATTGGACAGGTCATAGCCCGGAAACTTCGTTGCGAGGAAATAGCTGTCCCGCGGATAGCGGTGCAGCGCTTTTCCGATCACGGTTTCCGAATTGCCGTCATGGTAGCCCCAGGCGGTATCGTAATAATTAATGCCGTGTTCCATTGCGTAAGCGACCATTTTTTCTGTTTCAGCTTCGTTGATTTCAGACTGGTTGTCCCCCGCTGCCGGCAGGCGCATGGCGCCGAGCCCGAGGGCGGATAAGCGCCGTCCCTGAAAGTCTTTGTAAACCATAGAAATTCCTCCTTTTGGTGTTGACAATTGTGTGCCGCCGGCCTGAAAAACTGCGGGATGACTTTAGCGGAAGCTTTTCACCCATGCGATCAGAGAATCATGATAAACGTTTGCTTCCACGTCCCGGCGCATCTGGTCAGTAACCGGCCCGTTTTTTTCCATAATGGCGAGGATTGCTTCCTGCAGGCCCGCAATTTTGCCGTTTTCAAAATCCTGCGATGCTGCCGATGCATTTCCTGCACTAGTGTTTGCAGCTGTTGCAGATGCGGTAGTTGGAGCAGGATGCGCAGAGTTTGCAGCAGTTGTCTGGGCTGCCGCAGAGTTCGCAGCTGCCGGCGCATTGTCTGCCATTTGCTGTTTGTTTGCAGCATTTGAGCCGGCCTGTCCTGCATTTGCCTTGGCAGGATCGGAAGCCGCATAGCTTTGTCCTGCATCTGTTCCGGCAGGATCGGAAGATACCTGATCTTGTCCTGCATCTGTTCCGGCAGGATCGGAAGAAGGCGGGTTTTGTCCTGCTTCGGAGACCGTGCTGCCGGGCAGGTCTTTCGGAGCAGAAGCGGATGTAAATGTAACAGGTGCAACAGCTTTGTCACTGTCTGCAGTTACAGGCAGCCAGATATCCCCGTTGTTTGCTTTTACATTTACGACGATATTCCCGCCGTTTACAGATACCTTTTCACCAGAAAGCGCGCCGATATATTCCGCTGCGTTTCCTGCGCGCAGTGTCATCACATAGTCACTGTCATCGTTATTTACTGTAATGATGACAGATTGTCCGTTATAGTTTCTGGAATAAGCATACTGGCGGTTGGTCAGTACCAGTTCCTGATAATCGCCGTAGGAAAGCGCCGGTGTATGCTGGCGCACCTTTCCAAGCGCAGCGGTCAGCCTTGTGTATGGATTGTTCGTAACCGCATCTGCATAATCCGCAAGAGAAAGCTTTGGACGCAGGGAATCGTCAGAAAAACGTTCTTTTTTTCCTTCGATGCCAAATTCCGAACCATAATAAATAGAAGGTATGCCAGGCAGTGTATACAGCAGAATATGAACCGGGGTAAAATGCGCTTTGTTATTCAGCTTGGTATAAATACGCTCCACATCATGGTTGTCCACAAAATTATAAAGCTTTAAGCCGTCCGGCCTGCTGCCGCCCATTTCATACAAGCGCTTGACCGTATGTGCGATCTCAAAATAGTTGTGGTCGTTATGCCCGGAATAAAGCGCCTTGTGCAGATTATAATTCGTTACGGAGTGCAGGGTTCCTTCATTGACCCAGCGGGTATAATCACCGTGGATCACTTCGCCCATCAGCCAGAAGTCAGGCTTCACTTCATTTGCTACCTGCCGCAGCGTCTTCATATATGCAAAATCCAGCACATCTGCCGCATCCAGACGGATTCCGTCGATATCAAATTCGCTTACCCAGAAACGGATCACATCGCAAATATAATCCCGGACTGCAGGATTGTGCTGGTTCAATTTCACAAGCAGGTTATAACCGCCCCAGTTTTCATAAGAAAATCCATCGTTGTATTCGTTATTTCCCCAGAAATTCACATTGCAGTACCAGTCCTTGTACGGAGAATTTTCCCGGTTCTTTTTAATATCCTGAAAAGCGAAAAAATCACGTCCCGTATGGTTAAACACACCGTCCAAGATTACCCGGATACCCTGCTCATGGCACTTTGCCACAAAATCAGCCAGGTCTTCGTTTGTGCCGAGCCGGCTGTCCAGTTTTTTATAATCCGTCGTTTCATAACCGTGTCCGACAGATTCGAACAGCGGCCCGATATAAATGGCGTTGCATCCGATTTCCCTGATATGGGAAATCCAGGGGATTAACGTGTTCAGACGGTGTTCCGGCGCTCCGTAAGGATTTTCTTTCGGCGCGCCGGTAAGCCCTAACGGATAAATGTGATAGAACACAGCTTCATCATACCATGCCATAAATAAACCTCCTAAATATCATCTTTATTGGAATTTTTTGTTTCGCGGCTGCGTTTTATTTTAGCATGAAAAAGAGAGATGTTCAATCATTTTCGGCGGATAATGGGAAATGGGTTTTGGCGGGGCGGGGGAGTGGTGGCTTCGCGGACGTGTCCGGGTCAGCGGAAAGGAGCAGCGGCCCGGCCGCTGTTTGTTCCGGCGTAGGGTATTGGTATTACTTATCATTTATCAGTAAAAACGGAGAAGAAATAGTATCATTAGGCATACAAAATTCTCGTTTTTTGAGAAAAGATATTTCACAGGGATGTGCGGCGTTTTATAATTGCGATGGGGAACTGGGATCAGTCACTGATTATTTGGAAAGTATAGAAAATATACAGTTTCCTGATTATAAGAAGGATCGGGATTTTGATGGCAAATATTGTGAATAAGGGTGAGCAAGTTTATGTATTAGCAACAGATTGTCTGGAGTTTCTATACATTGTAAATCTGTTTTTCTAAGATGTCACTTCCATAAGCCTGCCAATAATCGGACTCTCAGGTGTTGTAAAACCTGCCAATAACCAGGCTCTGCGGGCTGCGGCCAGGGGACGCGCCGGGAGGTACACCTTGGAAGGACGTTTGAGGGGCGCTTTT
>CANOET010000071.1 GCA_947564835.1 uncultured Eubacterium sp.
AAGCGCTGGATTTCACCTCCGCTAAAAGCGCCCCTCAAACGTCCTTCCAAGGTGAGTCTCCCGGCGCGTCCCCTGGCCACAGCCCGCAGAGTCTGATTATTGGCAGGCTTTACAATACCTGAATTTGCATTTCAAGCCTGTGAAAACCAGCCGGAAGCCAGGCCCTTTCCCTATCATCCGGCGTCCGCATAGCCAATCAAAACACAACACAATGTCAAAAATGTTTCTTTTCTGGTTCATTCAGGTCAGGCAGTCATCAAGTTTTTGGGAATCAGATCCTGCATATAACGGCAAGATTATGTTTTTATGGAAAACGGGTTTACAGCGAAATCGTTTGTAATTTTTTACTATGTTCACGGATTACTTTTTTCATGATGTCCTGTTCGGCCTGCAAAGCATCGATTTTGGCGGCTGCGGACAGGAAAAGGTCTGCTGCAGGCACATAATTCTCAGCTAGAAGCGATACGTTTCGGTCTGTTTTATTTTCAAGGTGCAGCTCAATTCGATGAATCTGCTGCTGAAGATTCTGCTCTACATTAGTAATACGCTGATTGAGGCTTTCCTCCACGCAGGTAATACGCTGGTTGAGGCTTTCTTCTACGTGCGTAATGCGCTGGTTGAGGTTTTTTTCTACCTGATCAATCTTTTGATCCAGTTTTTGGATATCTTTTCGGATGGGATGCAGTTCGGCTTGTAATGCTGCATTTAGTTTCTGATCCATTAAATCTGAAATGGCAAGCAATAATTCATTATCTGTCATTGTAGAATCCTCCTTTGATGTACTTGCTGCTGTTGATTGATATATTAACAGATATTTCAGATTCTGTCATTCAGTTTGTAATAGAATAAAGGATTATTATTGCAATTTAAAATATTATTCTATCATATGCTGCAGGTATTGTAAATCCATAAAAATAGATTAATTTTGTCAGTTAAGATAACGTTTGATCATCCGCATAATGCAGTACGAGTGGGAACCTTTCTGGCATGCTTTCATATAATGGTTTTAACCATTGTAACAGTTCCGATAACCTGCTGAACTGTTACAACCCATTTCCCTCTGAGACAGTTTTCTATTCGTTTGCAGTTGATTGATATAATAATCTGGATTTTTAGTGACGGGTTTTCCGGATTGACACCGGTATCTATTTCATACATATTTCAATTTGGAGGGAACTATATGAGTCATCTGCTGGAATTTCAACATGTATCGTATTCCTACCATTCTATCGGCGGGGAAACGCTTGCGTTATCAGATATCAGTTTTACGATGACAGCTGGTGAATTTCTTGCCATCGTCGGACCAAGCGGCTGCGGAAAATCCACGCTGTTAAATCTGATCTGCCATCTGGCCGAACCGGAACAGGGACAGATCCTGTTTCAGGGAGAAGCGCTGTCAAAAGATTCTGTCTGTTCGATTGGCTATATGCTGCAGAAAGACCATTTATTTGACTGGCGCAGCATTGAAAAAAATATTTACCTGGGCCTGGAGATCCAGAAAAAATTAACGCCGCAGACCAGACAATACGCTGCGCATCTGCTGCGGGAATACGGCCTGTATGATTTCAGGCACAAAAAGCCCTGTGAACTGTCTGGCGGTATGCGCCAGCGTGCGGCGCTGATCCGTACGCTTGTCCTAAAACCAATGCTCCTGCTGCTGGATGAGCCTTTTTCTGCTCTGGATTATCAGACAAGGCTTAATACTGCCAATGATATCGGCTCAATTATCCGCAGGGAACAAAAAAGCGCCATATTAGTGACCCATGACCTGTCAGAGGCTGTCAGCCTTGCAGACCGGATACTGGTCCTGCGTCCGCGCCCGGGTAGGGTGAAGTGTATCCTTAAAACGTCGTTTCCGAAAGAGCTGACTGCGCTGGCGCGGCGCGGGACAAATGAATTTAAAGATGATTTTAATATGCTGTGGAAGGAGATGAACGAGGATGAAGAAAGCGCTTTCGGCACAGGAGATTTATGTTAGGTCTGTCAAACGGACGGATCATAAAGTCCGGTTCTGGCGTATTTTTTCGGGCGCTGCAATTCTTGCTGCCTGGGAATGGTGTACACGCATGGAGATGATCGATTCCTTTATTTTCAGCAGCCCTTCCAAGCTGGTGCGGTGTTTTCAGACGTTGCTGTCCGATGAGGGGCTGGCGGGCCATATTGGCATTACGCTGTATGAAACATTGGCAAGTTTCCTGTTAGTAATTGGAATCAGCCTGGTATTTGCCGTCCTGCTCTGGAGGAGCCGCACGCTTTCCAGAATTGTGGAACCGTATATGGTGATGCTGAACAGCCTTCCGAAATCTGCACTGGCGCCGCTTCTGATTGTATGGCTTGGCGCGAATTACAAAACGATCATTCTGACGGGGATTTCGGTGGCGGTATTCAGCTCTGTTATGAGCTTATATACCGGGTTTATGGAAGTCGATCCGGAGAAGATCAAGCTGATTGATACGCTGAACGGCACCAGCCGGGATGCGTTGTATAAAGTGGTCCTGCCGGCAAATATCCCGAATTTGTTCAGCATTATGAAGGTGAATATCGGACTGTGCCTGGTCGGGGTGATTATCGGGGAATTTATGGCGGCGCGGCGGGGGCTTGGATATCTGATTATTTATGGGAGCCAGGTTTTTAAAATGGACTGGGTAATCCTTTCCATCCTGATCCTGTGCATGATAGCCATGGGCCTGTATCTGCTGCTTGACCTGGCCGAAAAAATATATCAGAAAAAAGCTTCCTGACTTGCAAAATGACCTGGCAAATGTTAAGATGGGGCAGACGGCACACAAGCTGTTTTTCCGGTTTTCAAGCATACGAAAGGAACGGGTTACAAGGTTATGAACAAACGCAATTATCAGAAGGAGCTGGAAGAGCGGATTACTTATCACAGCAGCCTGGGGGAGGTTCCCACGCTTTTGCTGCACAGCTGCTGTGCGCCTTGCAGCAGTTATGTACTCGAATATTTATCCAAGTATTTTTTGATTACGGTCTTTTATTATAACCCCAATATCGATACGCAGGAGGAATATAAAAGCCGCGCACAAGAGCAGCAGCGTTTTATCCGGGAATTTCCGGCACAGCATCCGGTATCTTTGATAGAAGGAGCGTATGATTCCGCGCGTTTTTATGAGACGGTCAGGGGGATGGAGCATCTGCCGGAGGGAGGCGCGCGGTGTACGGCATGTTATGAGCTGCGTCTTAGGGAAACTGCGGAATATGCCAGGCGTCTTGGGTTCTCATATTTTACAACGACCTTGTCGATCAGCCCGCTTAAGGATGCGCAGAGGCTGAATGATATCGGCGCAAGGCTGGCGCAGGAGTATGGCGTTGCTTATCTGCATTCTGATTTTAAAAAGAAAAACGGTTACCTGCGTTCTACGCAGATTTCAGAGGAATATGGCATGTACCGGCAGAATTATTGCGGCTGTGTTTTTTCAAAAATGAAAAAGGATGAACAAGGATAAGGGCAAGGGAAAAAACCGGATATACAGACAAATTACAATTTAAGAAAGCGAGGATAGGTTTCATGGCACAATTATGGGGCGGGCGGTTCACAAAAGAGACGGATCAGCTGGTGTACCGTTTTAACGCGTCAATCGCATTTGACCAAAAATTTTTGAAACAGGATATCGAAGGAAGCATGGCGCATGTCGGTATGCTTGGCAGGCAGGGGATCCTGACGCAGGAGGAGGCAGGAAGTTTGATCCGGGAATTGAAACGGATCCTGGCGGAAGTGGAAGCCGGGACGCTGGAGATTTCGGATCAGTATGAAGATATCCATAGTTTTGTGGAAGCAGTGCTGATTGAACGCCTGGGGGATACCGGGAAAAAACTGCATACCGGAAGAAGCAGGAATGACCAGGTGGCGCTGGATATGCGGATGTATATCCGGATGGAAGTTGCACAGACGGATGATTTGTTGAAGGAACTGCTGGAGACGGTTTTAACGATTATGAAAGAACATACGGATACGATTATGCCGGGCTTCACCCATTTGCAAAAGGCGCAGCCGGTAACGCTGGCGCACCATATGGGCGCTTATTTTGAGATGTTTAAGCGCGACCGGCAAAGGATGCGTGATATTTACGAACGTATGAATTACTGCCCGCTTGGCAGCGGTGCGCTGGCGGGTACGACTTATCCGTTAGACCGTGAGGATACCGCGCGCGCGCTTGGATTTTACGGGCCTTCGCTCAACAGCATGGACGGCGTTTCGGACAGGGATTATGTGATTGAATTTCTTTCGGCATTGTCAACAATTATGATGCATTTAAGCCGTTTCAGCGAGGAAATTATTATCTGGAATACCAACGAGTATCAGTTTGTGGAAATCGACGACAGCTACAGCACCGGCAGCAGCATTATGCCGCAGAAAAAAAATCCGGATATTGCGGAACTGGTGCGCGGCAAGACCGGGCGCGTTTACGGTGCGCTGCTGTCTATGCTGACAACGATGAAAGGGATTCCGCTTGCCTATAACAAAGACATGCAGGAGGATAAGGAGCTGACCTTTGATGCGGTGGATACGGCAAAGGGCTGTCTGGCGCTGTTTAACGGGATGCTTGCCACGGTTCGGTTTCATAAAGAGCGGATGCGTAAAAGCGCGGCGCTTGGATTTACAAATGCGACGGACGCCGCGGATTATCTGGTGAATCACGGCGTACCGTTTCGGGATGCGCATGGGCTGATCGGCAGGCTGGTATTGTATTGTATCGAAAAAAACTGTGCGATTGACGATCTGACGCTGGAGGAGTTGAAAGCAGTCAGTCCGGTGTTTGAGGAGGATCTTTTTGAGGCGGTTTCTATGGAGGCGTGTGTGAACAAACGGCTGACGGTCGGCGCGCCGGGCAAAGAGGCTATGGAGCGGGTGATTGCAATAGAGGAAAAATATCTGGAGGAAGCTGTGTTTCCGGGGACAGATTGGGAGGAGCGGCTGTTTCTTTAAAAATCCCGGCAGCAATTTGGACAAGCAGGCCCCGGGCAGCCGCAAAATTTCTACTTGCGTTTTTCGGATAACTGTATTAATATTATAAAATCCCCTGGCGGATAACAACCTGCCCGGGCAGAGAATGTTTTGCAACTGCGTATCAAGCGCCGCCTGTCCGGCGGACTGCAGTCAGTATAGAACAGGATGGAGGAAAAGTTATGAGCGAAAAATTAAAAGTCGGTATTCTCGGCGGAACAGGCATGGTAGGCCAGAGGTTTCTTTCCCTGCTGGAAAATCATCCGTGGTTTGAAGTCACTACCATCGCTGCAAGCCCAAGAAGCGCCGGGCAGACTTATGAAGCGGCTGTAAACGGACGCTGGAAAATGGATACGCCGGTGCCGGAGGCTGTGAAACAGATCGTTGTGAAAAATGTGAATGAAATCGAAAGCACAGCATCCGAAGTAGATTTTGTATTTTCCGCTGTTGACATGTCCAAGGAAGAGATTCAAAAGATCGAAGAAGCTTACGCAAAAACAGAGACGCCGGTCGTATCGAATAACAGCGCCCACCGCTGGACGCCGGATGTGCCGATGGTAGTGCCAGAGATCAATCCGCAGCATATGGATCTGATTCCGTATCAGAGGAAACGTCTCGGCACCTCCCGCGGCTTTGTGGCGGTAAAACCGAACTGCTCGATCCAGTCGTATGCTCCGGTCCTTACGGCCTGGATGGATTTTGAACCGTATGAGGCGGTTGTTTCCACCTATCAGGCAATTTCCGGCGCGGGCAAGACGTTTCAGGACTGGCCGGAGATGGAAGGCAATATTATTCCGTTTATCGGCGGGGAAGAGGAAAAGTCGGAAAAAGAACCTTTGCGGATCTGGGGCAGGCTGAAAGACGGTGTCATTGAACCGGCAGCGGAGCCTGTGATTACGAGCCAGTGCATCCGTGTTCCGGTGCTGAACGGACATACCGCTTCTGTATTTGTAAAGTTTAAAAAGAAATCGATAGAGAAAGAACAGCTGATCGAAAAGCTGGTATCTTACAGCGGCCTTCCGCAGCAGCTTGCGCTGCCGTCTGCGCCGAAGCAGTTTATCCGGTATCTGGAGGAAGACAACCGCCCGCAGATCACTCTGGATGTGGATTATGAAAACGGTATGGGAATCAGCGTCGGACGCATCCGCAGGGATACTGTTTATGACTGGAAATTTGTCGGATTGTCCCACAATACTGTCCGCGGCGCAGCCGGAGGCGCTATTTTATGCGCCGAGTTATTAAAAGCACAGGGATATATTACAAAAAAATAAGGAAAATGCAGAGCTTGCATTTTCTCATCCCCTTGCAAAGGAAGTTAAAATGTGATATGATTTCGGTACAATTTCTATTTACTTCAAAATCCAGAAAGCTCAGAACATACGCAATAGGAGAAAGCAATGGTAATCAGACATACAGAAATAAAAAAGATGGAGCAGCTATACGAAAAAAACGGAAACCAGCTTGTCCTGCTATACGGACGGGAGGGCTGCGATAAAGAGGCGCTGATCCGGATCTTCTGCAAAGGGAAAAAATTTTTTTATTATCGTGCGCGCAAAGCGTCCGCACAGGAACAGTGTGCGCAGTTCGGGCGCGAAATCGAAAAGCAGTATGATCTGAGCCTGAATAAATACAATTATACCGAATTTTTTAACCGCATCCGCAGCGGCAGTGCAAGTAAGCTCGTTGTGGTCATTGATGAATTTCAAAATATCGCAAAGCGCGACGAGGAATTTTTCAAGGCGGTCTTAAAGCTGAAAGCCAAAAAGCTGTACCCGGGCCCGGTGATGATCCTGCTGGCGAGCTCTTCGGTTGCCTGGATGGAGCAGGAGCTGGAGGGGGTGCTTGGGGATAACCGGAAAAAAGTCGACGATATCGTGAAGCTGGAAGATTTAAAGTTCCTGGATATGGTACGCTCCTATCCGGAGTATTCGGTCAGCGACTGTGTAAAAGTATATGGGATTCTGGGCGGGGTTTCTTCGTATATGAACCGCTGGAATTCCAAAAAGGATATCCGCAGCAATATCTGTAAGCATATTTTGTCGCCGAGCGGATATTTATTTGAAGAAGCGGAGCATTTTATCGGAAGCGAGCTGCGGGAGCTTGCGATATATGATACGATTCTGGCCGCGATTGCCGCGGGGCACCGCAAGCTGAATGACCTGTTTACCGAGACCGGGTTTTCCAGAGCCAAAATCAGTGTGTATATGAAAAACCTGGCGGCGTTTGAGGTAGTTGAAAAGGTTAATTCTTTCGAGACCGGAGGATGGGAAAATGCGCAGAAAGGCATTTACCAGATCCGCAGCAATTATGTGAACTTCTGGTTCCGCTTTGTCTATCCGCATCTGTCGGATTTGTATATGATGCCGCCGGAGACTTTTTATGATACGTATATCGCAAACGAGCTGGACGACTATATGAGCCGGTATTTTGTACAGGTGTGTATGGAATATCTGGAACTGCTGAATCTGGTGGATAAGCTGCCGATCAAGATACATAAGGCCGGTACATGGGTCGGCAAGACCGGAAATATCGACATTATCGCGCAGGACAGCGCCAGGAACAGCCTGATCGGGCTTTGCAACTGGTCTAAGCCGCAGCTGACGTATGAGATGTGTGAAAAATTGTTTGACACGATGAAAAAAGCAAAGCTGAAGGCCGGGTATTACTACCTGTTTTCTGCAAAGAGCTTTGATGATGAGCTTCTGGAAAAGGCGAAGGAAGATGAACGTCTGGTTCTGGTAGATATGACGCAGCTGTAAAAGCGCCTTGTCTGGTTCTGGCAGATATGGCGCGGATGTAAAAGTGTCTGCGGCTGGAAGGGCGCAATCTGTATGGAACTTGTCCGGAATGAAAATGGCGAATAGATAAAATGGCTTACACAAATTTTGAAGTGTGTGTAAGTCATTTTTCTGTCCGGATGTGGATATATGTTCTCTCATCATCCGGTTGCGGCAGACGTTGTGCATGTAGCTGAATGATGCAGGGCGGCAGATGCAGGAGGACGGATCGAATAGGAGAAATTATGGCGAAAGCATTATACATAGCAGAAAAGCCTTCAGTGGCACAGGAATTTGCCAAGGCTTTGAAGATGGATATGAAACGGTATGACGGCTATCAGGAAGGAAAGGGCGCGGTTGTGACCTGGTGCGTAGGCCACCTGGTTACGATGAGCTATCCGGAAGCCTACGATCCGAAATACAAACGGTGGAGCCTGTCCACACTGCCGTTTCTGCCGCAGGAATTTAAATACGAGGTGATTCCGTCTGCAAAAAAGCAGTTTCAGATTGTATCTTCCCTGTTAAAGCGCAGGGATATCAGCGTCATTTATGTCTGCACCGACTCCGGGCGGGAAGGGGAGTATATTTACCGGCTTGTGGAGCAGATGTCCGGGGCGGCGGGCAAGCAGCGCAAACGGGTCTGGATTGATTCCCAGACCGAAGAGGAAATCCTGCGCGGCATCCGGGAGGCAAAGGACCTGTCGGAATACGATAACCTGGCCGCCAGCGCTTATCTGCGGGCTAAGGAAGACTATCTGATGGGGATTAATTTTTCCAGGCTGCTGACGTTAAAATACGGCGATGCAGTGGCGGGCTATCTGCATGAAAAACGTGCGGTCATATCCGTCGGGCGGGTAATGACCTGTGTGCTCGGCATGGTGGTGCGCAGGGAGCGGGAAATCCGGGATTTTGTCAAAACCCCGTTTTACCGGGTGCTGGCGCATCTGGAAGTGAAAGGGTATCCGATTGTATGCGAGTGGAAGGCAGTCGAAGGCTCCGCTTACTTTCAGTCGCCGAAGCTGTATAAAGACAACGGATTTTTGGAAAAAGAAGAGGCGGAGCGCCTGACCGCGCATCTGGAAGAAGATCCGCCGGTAACGGCAGCCGTGTGTTCCATGGAAAAGAAAAAGGAAACAAAATACGCGCCGCTGCTGTTTAACCTGGCAGAGCTGCAGAATACCTGCTCCCGCTTTTTCAAAATCAGCCCGGATGAGACGCTGGGCATCGTGCAGGAGCTGTATGAAAAAAAGCTGGTCACTTATCCGCGTACCGACGCCCGTGTCCTCTCCACCGCGGCGGCAAAGGAGATCCGTAAAAATATCAGCGGCTTACGTGCCATTCCGGGTGTCCGGAAATTTGCGGAAACGATCCTGGAACAAGGAAGCGATAAAAAGATCGCCAAAACACGCTATACCAACGACAAGCAGATCACGGACCATTATGCCATTATCCCAACCGGGCAGGGTATCGGCGCGCTGAAAGCGCTAAACGGGACCGCGGTCAAAGTGTATGAGACAATTGTACGCCGCTTTTTGGCCATTTTTTATCCGCCTGCCATTTACTTTAAATACAGCCTTGTGTTCCAGGTGAAGGAAGAAAAGTTTTTTGCCGGATTTAAGGCGTTGAAAGAGCCGGGCTATCTTCAGGTCATGGAATATTCTTTCTTCCAAAAGAAAAAAGACGGCAGCGGCAAAAACGCAGAATCGCAGGAAGGCGGATCTGCCGGACAGGACGCGGGTGAATACGATACCGGGCTGTTTCAGGCAATTGCTTCTTTGAAAAAAGGCATGACGTTTGCGGTAGACAGCTTCCAGATCAAAGAAGGGGAAACCTCCCCGCCGAAGCGTTACAATTCCGGTTCCATGATCCTGGCCATGGAAAATGCCGGGCAGCTGATCGAAGACGAAGAACTGCGGGCGACGATCAAAGGCAGCGGCATCGGCACAAGCGCCACCCGTGCGGAAATCCTCTCCAAGCTGGTCCGCAACAACTATCTTTCCCTGCAGAAAAAAACACAGGTGATTACGCCTACACTGTTAGGAGAGATGATCTTTGACGTCGTAAACGCGTCGATTAAATCCCTGCTCAATCCCGAACTGACCGCGAGCTGGGAAAAGGGGCTGACGTATGTGGCGCAGGGGTCGATAACGACGCAGGAATATATGGGCAAGCTGGAGCATTTTATAAAAAGCCGCACGAGCGGGGTGATGAATCTGAATAACCGCAGCCAGCTGTGCAGTTTTTTTGACAAGGCAGGGGCTTACTATCAAAACTAGAAAATATAAGGAGATCAAAATGGAACAATGTCTGATTAAAAATATGTACGATCTGAATGAAACAATTGCCGCGGAATTATTTGCAGCAGCAGACTATCCGTGGGAAGTACTCGGAAAGATCAAAGACTTTATCATAAAGCTTGGAAACAGCCTGGATCCGGAGCGCTATGAAAAGCGCGGAGAAACCATCTGGGTTGCAAAATCAGCCGACGTCGCTTTGACTGCCTGTCTGAACGGGCCGCTGATCATCGACGAAGAAGCACAGGTCCGCCACTGCGCATTTATCCGCGGCAGCGCAATCGTCGGAAAAGGCGCGGTAGTCGGCAATTCTACGGAATTAAAGAATGTGGTTTTATTTAACGGTGTGCAGGTGCCGCATTATAATTATGTCGGGGACTCCATTCTGGGATATAAGTCCCATATGGGCGCCGGGTCCATTACTTCTAATGTAAAGTCAGACAAAACACTTGTCACGGTAAAAAACGGGCCGCAGGAGAGAAAGACAGGGCTGAAAAAGTGCGGCGCCATGCTGGGCGACTTTGTTGAGGTCGGCTGCAACTCCGTTTTAAATCCAGGCACCGTCGTAGGCCGCCATACCAATATCTATCCGCTGTCCATGGTACGCGGCGTGGTACCGGCAAATTCGATTTATAAGCATAGAAATGAAATTGCGGCCAAAGAAGTATCACAATAACACCTTCACGATTGTTTACAGCGGACGGATAAGGAATGACAGAGACAATGGAACAAAAAGCAGAGTTATGGGACTTGTATACAAAGGACAGGGAAA
This sequence comes from uncultured Eubacterium sp., assembly GCA_947564835.1. Lineage (GTDB taxonomy): Bacteria > Bacillota > Clostridia > Lachnospirales > Lachnospiraceae > Eubacterium_J. Next base: position 10,807 of record CANOET010000071.1, read on the forward strand.
AGACAGGAAAAACACATCAGCGCGGCCTTCCCATGCCGGAAAATTACTATCATCTTGCGATTCATGTATGCATTTTTAACAGCAAAAACCAGCTGCTGATCCAGCAGCGCCAGCCCTTTAAGGAAGGGTGGCCGAATATGTGGGACGTAACCGTGGGCGGCTCTGCCGTGGCAGGGGACAGCAGCACACAGGCAGCGGAACGGGAATTATACGAGGAGCTTGGAATCAAGCTGGATCTGTCCAGGGAGCGGCCGTTTTTTACGATGAACTTTTCATACGGATTTGATGATTTTTATATTGTCGAACAGGACATTGATCTGTCAAAGCTGCGGCTGCAGCCGGAAGAAGTGCGCAAGGTGCGCTGGGCGGACCGGGACGAGGTCATAAAGCTGCAGGCGCAGGGGATCATGATTCCCTACTGGTTTATAGACCGCCTGTTCGAGATCCGCGGCAGCTACGACAGACAGGGCGAGCGCATCCACAGGATTCATACGGGCTATGCGGGATTCGCCCATCTGGAGTCCTGGCTGAACTTTACCGAAATTATAAAACAGGATTTTCCGGGGATGGACAGCGAGGAGGCTATGAACAGCTACTGCGGCATGGTTGTCCGGCACATGAAGCAGGGGACGGCTGTCTATGCGGCTGACGGCAGAATGATTATCGGCGTGCTGCTGTTTGCAAAAGAAGAAAGCAGGATTATGTGCCTGGCAGTGCATCCGGAATACCGTAGGCAGCAGGTGGCATCGCGGATGCTGCAGCTGATGCTGAAAAAACTGGATCCTGCGAAGGAGATTACAGTGGAAACATTCCGGGAAGGAGATCCGAAAGGGGCTGCGGCCAGACAGTTTTACTGTTCGATTGGGTTTGTTCCGGGGCAGAACGGGATGCATGAGGGGTATCCGGTGCAGGAGTTTCTTTATAGGAGGGACCACCGGGCAGGGGAGAGTGGCTAAGCGGAGTCGTCCGCTTAGCCACATCCCTTGGCCAATCAAGATCTATCGGGAAGCTCAAAAACGCAATACAATATCAATTCTGTCGCCCGGAGTCAGAATTTTGTGTAGCGCCTAAGAACACTTCATGATGCTTTTTCTGCAAAAACGGTCGTCACAAGCGTATCATATGCCGGCCTTTTTGTAATCACGTCCGCATCCTCCAGAATCTGCAGCAGCAGTTCATAGCTTTCCTCGGAAAATACAAGGTCGTCCTTCCACGTATCCTGTGCATGGTAACGTTCCGTAATAACCGTAAGCGTTTCCAGATCTGTTTCAGAAAATTGCGGCTGAATGGTTTTGGCGATCTCTTCGCTGGAATGAGAAGCCACATAGTCCATACCTTTTTGCAGGGCATTGGTAAAAGCCTGGATCAGATCTTTATGTTCATCCAGGTAACTTTTTTTTGCGCTGAAAGCAGTATACGGCACATAGCCGGATTCCACTCCGACGGAGCTTACGACAAACCCTTCTCCTTCTTGTTCCAGAGCAGTTGCGGACGGTTCAAATTCTACGGTATAGCTCCCTTTTCCTCCTGCAAATGCGGCAGCAGTCGAGCCGAAATCAATACTCTGGTCGATGTTTACCTCAGACGGCTGGATTCCGTTTTTCTTTAACACATATTCAAACACCATCTCCGGCATACCGCCAGCACGGCCTCCAAGTACTTCGGCGCCTTTTAAATCAGATAACTGGAAGGTATCTGTCTGCTTGCGTGCTACAATAAAGTTCCCTGCCCGCTGAGTCAGCTGGGCGAAATTAACAACGGCATCGGAGGCGCCTTCGTTATAGGTATACACCGTTGTTTCAGGCCCCATAAATCCAATATCTGCTTCACCGGATAAGACAGCCGACATTACCTTATCTGCACCAAAACCGGTCACCAGTTCCAGATCAATGCCTTCCTGTTCAAAGTAGCCGTTTTCGATGGCGGCATACATCGGCGCATAAAAGATAGAGTGCGCGACCTCGTTTAATGTAATTTTTGTTAGCGGCTTTTCTCCGGTTTTTTGGGAAACCGGTGTTTTGGCAGCATTGTTTTTCGTACATCCGGCCAGTAAGCATACAAGCAAAGCGGCGATCGAAAGAAGTGAGAGAAGACGTCTTTTCAGGTTCATGAAAGACCCCCGTTTATCCATTTGATATAGTATATTGTGTAAAACGAAAATGGCATCTTGTCTGTGATTGCGAAAGAAAGCCGCGATATACTTAGACACTTAGAAACGATTTTTTGCGCAAAATGGCAAAATTTTAACTCGTGCGACAGAATTGACATTGTGTTGCGTTTTTTCTTCTCAAATTATTTTGGGTAGCCGGTAGGGGAGATGGCTAATCAAGATCTATCGGGAAGCCAAAAACGCAACACAATTTTTATTTTCCAAAAACTTTCGCAGCCCGTTTCATATTTTCCCGAATCGGTACATGGAACGGGCACCTGGTCTCGCAGGCTCCGCATTCAATGCATTCGCCGGCGTGGTGTGCCAGCGCTGCATAATGCTCCCGCACTGTTTCCGGCACAGTATTTTGTGCAAGTGTCAAGTTGTAAAATTTTGTAACACTCGCTACATCGATTTTTTGCGGACAAGGAGCACAGTGGCTGCAATACATACAGTACCCTTCCCAACTGATATTCGGGAAAGAAGCAAACGTTTTGGCATAATCTTTTTCTTCCCCGGATGCAGTTTCATACAAGATGCATTGCTCTAGCTGCTCTAAAGTGTGTGCTCCGGCGAGTACGGTTGCCACAGCAGGGCGTGTCAGTGCATAATGCAGGCATTGCGTTACGCTCAGCGCTTTTTTCGCAGGAGAGAGCTGTTCGTTTAGCAGGTCACCGCCGCCAAAAGCTTTCATGACCGTAATGCCGACACCGAGCGCCTGGCATGTTTCATACAGTTCCTGGCGCTGCGGGTTCATATTGACCAGCGGCTGCTTATATTTTTCTTCGTTCCACAGCTCATTGACGTCTTCGTCTGCAGGCTGTAAGTCATAGCATGGGTTGGCGCTGAACATCAGCACCTCGATCAGCCCGGTACGGACTGCGGCAAGCGCCACCTGCGGATTGTGGCTGCTCAGCCCGATATGGCGGATGCGTCCCTGCTTTTTTAATTCTGCCGCAAAATCCAAAATGCCGTTTTGGCGGATGGTTTCCCAGTCAGACATCGAGTCACAGTAATGAATCATGCCGACATCAATGTAGTCAGTTTGCAGCAGGCGCATCATTTCTTCAAATCCGGCACGCACTTCGCCCAGGTCGCGGCTGCGTTTGTACTGTCCGTCCTGCCAGACAGAGCAGATATGCGACTGTACGATAAATTTTTCCCTGCGCCCGAGCATGGCAGAGCCGACTGCTTCGCGGACGCGCGGATCGGATGCATATAAGTCGAAATAATTAATGCCGTGTTTCTCAGCGGCGTCAAACAGTTCCTTCGTCATGGCATAACCGTTTTCGCTGAAGCCCTCGCAGCCCATGCCGATTTCGCTGACAGACAGCCCGGTCGTTCCTAGTTCTCTGTAGTTCATGTGTTTTCCTTCTTTCTTGCTGTTTTTCACTGCCAGTGTACTGGCCGGCAGTTGCATAAGTGGTTTTTTAGCTGCTTTGGGGGAGATACAGACGGTATATGGTTTCAATTTCTTGCCGGTCATCATACAGATGAAAATTCCGCCTACGCCAAGAACAAGCATCATCAGTGCCGCTCCTGAACCCTTGCCCGTGCCAAAGAGCATGTTTAGAATAGGTAAGTCGTATGCTTTCATAAACGGTTCGCATACCTGATCAACCATAAAACCGCCTAAAAACAACCCTATCGGAATCGTAAAAAACTGAAGCGTATTGCGGCACGCATACACACGGCCCTGCAGATCCACCGGAATACTGCTCCGGAGAATTACATCTAAATTCGCACTCATAATCGGAACCAGAACCCAGCCAATGATCTGCCCAATACACCATTCGATCGGTTCCCTGGAAAATGCCAGCAAAAAGTTTTCAGTCCCCAACGAAAATAACATGGTCCAATAAACAACTTTCACCCGATCTTTGGGCTTAGGTAAGACAGAAACAATCAGACTGCCAATAATCATAGCTATACCAGAACAAGAAGTAACCATCCCAAGAACAGCCTGGCCGCCTTTGGGATTCGGAAGCACATAACCCGGCAGCGTTGCATCAAAGGCGGAAGCTACCAGGTTAACACCTGCCATAAACAAAATCAGCGTCAGGATCATGGGGTTGTTTTTCAAAAATCCAGCCGGTACCGCTGTCCTGCTGGCAGGAGTCTTTACGATTCCACGGCTGTTGGAAAGGGAAGTGGGAGGCCAGACGCTGATATACCGGAAAGAAGCCGGTGACAGCGACATTTCCGGGGATTATAACGTATATGACACAGAAAAGGAAGTGGATGCAGACGGCAGGGATGCTGTCCTTAAGGGGAACCGGGGAAAATATAAGCTGGCTGTCTTTACATCTTGCAGTGTTTCTTATTCTTTATATTGTGAAAACGGGCTGTCAGAAAATAAGCTGGTGGCTGTAATAACAGAAATAGTATTGTATGTTGCGTAAATCATATTCATTTTTTATCTGTCCTCTTTTCATTGATTTTTTGAAAATATTTCAATCAGTTTACCAATTCCCGTATATTATGTGTTATAATGTTTTATGTGAT
>CANOET010000072.1 GCA_947564835.1 uncultured Eubacterium sp.
CTGTCTTAGTCGCAGTTAGCGATTAGTTCACCGCAGCGTTGCCCCAGTCCGCCCAAGGTGTGTCTCCCAGCGCATGCCCTGCCCACAGCCCGCAGAGTCGTCCGGATAGCCAAAAATCCCTCCGCCACCCCAAGATAATTCCGCCGTCCGCCCACCCTCAAAAATACAATAGAAAAATATCCCGAAAAATTTTAAAAAAAGAATTTGACAAAATGATTACAAAGTGATAGAATGCGATTGTAACAAAGTTGTAACAAATGTAACAAAAAATGAATAATATGGATTTAAATACGTAATGAAGAAATAAAGTTTTTAAATTTTCTTTGTGATCCATGGAAAAAACGGAGGTTTATTATTATGCGAGGAAACAAGAGGCTGGTACAGGGAATTGCAGTTGCAGGAGCAACAGGAGTACTTGCATGTGCCGTTGCCTTTTCCCAACCACAGATAATGCAGACCGAAGAAACTATAAAGACCACAGGAAACAGCACAGCGAATCTGATCACAGCAAGGAATGTAACTACAAGGAATCTGCTGCCGCAGCTGGATGATCTGCTGGAGCCGGAAGTGTCTGTTGAAAAACTGGATGTTGATACCGTATCGTCTGCCGTACCGGTTTCTGACCTGAATGTATGGACAGAAAATGCAGGTACAAAGGTCAATGTATGGACCGCAGATGCAAAAGCTGCCGCAGATGCCGGCAAAGTGTCTGACAACGCAGATACATCGGTCAAGATACCGGAAAATGCGCAGACAAAAGATGTGCAGGCAAAAGAAAAGGCACAGGCAAAAGAAAAGACACAGGCAAAAGAAAAAAAAGTAGCGAAAGAAAAAAATGAAAAAAAAGCAAAAGTAAATGATAAAAGCCAGGCACAGACGGAATCTGCGAAGAAATGGAAAAATAAGCTGATGGCCGATGTGGATGACTGTTTAAATATACGCAAAGCCCCAAGCGAAGATTCCCAGGTATTGGGCAAGCTGCGTAAAGGCGATGCGGCAAAGGTACTGAAAAAGGGAAAGAACTGGACGAAGATTAAGTCTGGTTCCGTGACCGGGTATGTCAATAACGAATACTGCGTGTACGGTGAAAAAGCCTATAAGCTTGCAAAAAAAATCTGTAAGATTTATGCTACTGTCCAGGCTGACGGGCTGCGGATCCGCCAGAAGGCCAGCGAAAATTCGATTGCGCTGGAGGCGGCGTTTAAAGGCGATAAGCTGGTGGTCAATCAGAAGGCTAAGCAAAAAGACGGATGGGTTGTGATCCAGTTTAACGACGGCAAAGGTTATGTCTCAGAAGAGTTTGTAAAAGTCGGGCTTGGCGTCGGCGAAGCGATTTCAATTGAAGAAGAGCAGGCGATGCTTGCGGCGCAGAAAAAAGCGGAACAGGCGGCGCTGCGGAGTGCATCTTCATCGTCTGCGTCTTCCAGTACAGCTGCGGCAAGCTCTTCAGCGGTATCCTCCAGTGATTTGACGCTGCTGTCGGCGATTATCTTCTGTGAGGCAGGCGGAGAAAGCTATGCGGGGCAGGTAGCAGTTGGGGCGGTTGTTATGAACCGTGTCAGAAGCGGATCTTTCCCGAATAATATCTCCGATGTTGTTTACCAGAGCGGGCAGTTCTCGCCGGTTGCAAACGGAGCGCTTTCCCGGGCGCTTTCCAATGGGAATTACCGGCACTGCACATCTGCGGCACAGGCGGCGTTGGCAGGGAGCGATAATACCGGCGGTGCAAAATTCTTCCATCGCGTGAACGGTGCGGCAGGTCTTGTAATCGGAAATCATGTTTTTTATTAAGAAATAGCATCAAATATAGCTGCTGTATGGAAATACGGCGGCTTTTTTTGCATTTTTTTCAGATATTCGTATGATTTAGATGTTTTCGAGGTTGTAAATCAGGTTGACTTATAGTATGATATAGAAAATCCGGCTGCGGATGATCTGTAGCCGGGTTACTGTAAAAATAAAGGAATGGAGGTATGCTTATGGAATCATCAGGAATCTTTATAGCTGCCGTAGTACTTGTAGTTCTTGTTTTGCTGATCGCGGTATCTTGTATTAAGATTGTTCCGCAAGCGCATGCAGCAGTCATTGAAAGGCTTGGGGGTTACCTTGCTACCTGGGGTGTCGGTATCCATTTTAAAGCGCCGTTTATTGACCGGGTTGCCAAGAAGGTGCTGCTCAAGGAGCAGGTGGTGGATTTCCCGCCGCAGCCTGTCATTACAAAAGACAATGTAACGATGCAGATCGATACCGTTGTCTATTTTCAGATTACAGATCCAAAGCTATTTGCATATGGTGTGGAAAATCCGATTATGGCAATAGAAAATCTGACAGCAACAACGCTGCGTAATATTATCGGTGACCTGGAGCTGGATGAAACACTGACTTCCAGAGAGACGATCAACACCAAAATGCGCGCGTCACTGGACGTTGCGACAGACCCTTGGGGGATCAAGGTCAACCGTGTGGAGCTGAAAAACATTATTCCGCCGCAGGCAATCCAGGATGCGATGGAAAAACAGATGAAGGCGGAGCGTGAAAGACGTGAAGCGATTTTAAAGGCGGAAGGAGAGAAAAAGTCTACAATATTAGTTGCCGAAGGAAAAAAAGAATCTGCGATCTTAGACGCAGAGGCAGAAAAGCAAGCGGCAATCCTTCGTGCAGAAGCGCAGAAAGAAGCCACCGTCCGCGAGGCCGAAGGCCAGGCGGAAGCGATTCTGAAAGTGCAGAAAGCAAATGCCGATGGCCTGCGTTTTTTAAAAGAGGCGGCACCGGATGCGGCTGTATTACAGCTGAAAAGCCTGGAAGCTTTTATCAAGGCTGCAGATGGAAAGGCGACAAAGATTATTATTCCATCTGAAATCCAAAGTGTAGCCGGATTAGCAAAATCCATTGTTGAAGTTGGCACAGAGAAATAAAATGCGCCAGTCCTTATGGCCAGACGGTTATGATGACGATTTCAATGGTGGCAGGGACAGGAGTTTTCCGGTTCCTGCCATTCCCCGTTTCACCCGGCCTTTTGTGATGCCGCGATGGGCATATTTATTTTTATCTATGTGGAGAAGTAATTTTCCATATAGATGAACGTAAATGTGTGCTTTGCAGAAAAGAAAGGTGGTAGTTGAAATGAACTTACAAGGCAGACATTTCCTAAAGCTGCTTGATTTTACGCCGGAAGAGATCCAGTATCTGATCCGTCTGTCAGCAGAGCTTAAGGAAAAGAAGAAAAACAAAATTGCACATCAGGATCTGTCAGGTAAAAACATTGCATTGATTTTTGAAAAAACAAGCACAAGGACCCGCTGCTCGTTTGAAGTGGCGGCGCATGACCTGGGAATGCATGTCACGTATCTGGATCCCGCCGGTTCCCAGATCGGGAAAAAAGAAAGTATCGCGGATACAGCAAGAGTGCTCGGCAGAATGTTCGACGGCATCGAATACCGGGGCTACGGGCAGGAAATTGTGGAAGAACTTGCGCAGTATGCAGGTGTTCCGGTTTGGAACGGCCTGACCAATGAGTTTCATCCGACACAGATGATTGCGGACATGCTTACGATCCAGGAGCATCTTGGCAGGCTCAAAGGCGTTAAGCTGGTGTATCTGGGCGACGCCAGATATAATATGGGCAATTCGCTGATGGTGGCATGCGCGAAGCTGGGGATGGACTTTACAGCATGTACAAAGCAGGCTTATTTCCCGGATCAGGCGCTGGCGGATACCTGCAGGCAGATTGCCAGCCAGACGGGAGCGAGTCTGACGTTTACCGAGGATGTAAAAGAAGCGGCTGCAGGTGCGGACGTTATCTATACAGATGTTTGGGTATCTATGGGAGAACCGGACGATGTCTGGAAGCAGCGTCTGGAAGATTTAAGGCCTTATCAGGTCAATGCCGGCGTGATGGCGCTTGCAAAGGAAAGCGCGGTCTTTATGCATTGTCTGCCGGCATTCCATGACCTTAAGACGGCAATCGGCCGGCAGGTCTATGAAAAATTTGGTTATCAGGAATTAGAAGTGACAGAGGAGGTGTTTGAAAGCAGCCAGTCGGTGGTTTTTGACGAAGCAGAAAACCGAATGCACAGCATTAAGGCAATTATGTACGCCACCATGCCGCGCTGAAAGTCAGCAGCTTAAAAACTGCTTTTTATATATTCGGTGATTGAATACAGCGCAATAAACCCGATAAACGGCGGGTCAGAAACAAATGATATTGTAGCTGAAATTTTAAGCCGTTTATATAGGAACCGTGTATCCGTGATATCGGAAGAGCTATGAAGCGATATTTCGAATATGCATAACAGGAGATACATAGGAAATGGGGTAAAGCAAAATGAAAGCAGAAATATTAGCGGCACTCAGGGCATCAGACGGTTACGTATCCGGACAGGAATTGTGCGGTAAGTTTGGGGTTTCCCGCACAGCGATCTGGAAGGCGGTTAACCAGCTAAAGCAGGCAGGATATGAGATTGAAGCAGTTCAAAACCGTGGATACCATATTGTATCGACACCGGATATCCTGAGCGAAAATGAATTAAGAAGCATCCGTAAGACGCAGTGGCTGGGAAATAAGATCTATTATGAGCCCGAAATGGATTCGACCAATACAAGGGCTATGCAGCTTGCGGAGAAGGGCGCGCCGCACGGGACGCTGGTCGTTACCGACCACCAGCTGAACGGGCGCGGGCGCAGGGGGAGGACATGGGAAACACCGCCGGGGTCAGCGATCGCGATGACCGTCCTGCTCAGGCCAAAGATCAATCCGAACAACGCTTCCATGCTGACACTTGTGGCGGCGATTGCGGTAGCCAGAGGGATTGAAGACGAGTCAGGGCTGAAAGTCGGCATTAAATGGCCGAATGATATTATTATCAACCGGAAAAAAGTGAGCGGAATACTGACAGAAATGAGCGCACAGGCAGATTATGTCAATCATATCGTCGTTGGTATCGGGATCAATGTACATGTGGAGGAATTTCCGGAGGAGCTTTCTAAGGTTGCGACGTCCATTTTTTTGGAAGTCGGCGTTAAGATCAACCGCGCAGCTTTGATTGAGCGGATCTGTGAATATTTTGAAGCATATTTTGAGTTGTTTTTGCGTACGGAAGATTTGTCCGGCATTGTAAAACAGTACGATGCCTATATGGTCAACCGGAATCAGCCGGTCAAAGTGCTCGACGCCAAAGACCCTTTTGAAGGGACAGCCAGAGGCATTACGACAAAAGGCGAGCTGTTGGTGGATACATGGGAAACCAGAAGGCTCGTATCCTCAGGAGAAGTTTCTGTACGCGGTATTTACGGTTATGTGTAAGGAGTAAACATGTATCAGGACGAAGTTGTATTATGCGGTTCCAGCGCATACACAAAAAAATTCTATCTGAACGAAGATTTCAGCAGCCTGCCGGAACAGGTCAAAAACGATCTGAAAATCCTATGCGTGCTGTTTACCGAAGATGTGGGCGGTACGCTGCAGCTTGTATTCAGTAAGGACGGCAGCCTTGTTTTCCGTACGGACAGCGAAGAAAATGATTTTATGTATGACGAGATCGGAAGCGTATTAAAGATCAAGCAGCTTCAGCAGACAAGACAGGAACTTCTGGAGGCGCTGGAAATGTTTTACAGAGTCTTTTTTCTGGGAGAGGAGTTCGAGGAGGACCAGGGATGTTATTAGTAACGGATGTAGGAAATTCAAATATTACGTTAGGGGTGTTTGATGGAGAGAATCTGGAGGCAACGTTTCGGCTGACGACCAAAATACCGCGTACTTCAGACGAGTATGGGATTGTATTGCGCAATCTGCTGGAACACAGCCAGATCAGGGTCACGGATATTCTGGCTGTTGTGATATCCTCCGTTGTGCCGAATGTCATGCATTCGCTGACAAGTGCAATTATCAAATATATCCATGTCACTCCGCTGATCGTAGCGCCAGGCATCCGGACAGGCATCCGGATTGCAACGGAAAATCCAAGGCAGATCGGCGCAGACCGTATCGTGGACGCAGTAGGGGCGTATGGCTTGTACGGCGGGCCTGTCATCGTAATTGATTACGGCACGGCGACAACGTTTGATCTGGTCGATGCATCCGGCGCATTTTTAGCAGGCGTGATTGCACCCGGAATCCGTACCTCGGCAAAAGCATTATGGGAAGAAGCCGCAAAGCTTCCGGAAATTGAAATCTGTAAGCCGAAAAGCATTCTGGCGCAGGAAACGATTAGCAGTATGCAGGCAGGGCTTGTTTACGGGCAGATCGGGCAGACAGAATATATTATCCGGCATATGAAAGAGGAATTTGCCGCCGGAGAGATAAAAGTCGTGGCAACCGGAGGATTGGGCAAGACGATCGCATCGGAAACGACATCGATCGATATTTACGATCCGAACCTGACGCTGCACGGCATGCGGCTGATCTATGAAAAGCAGAAATAAAAGAAATACAAGGATATACAATATGGAATCAGTTATAGAACAATTAAAAATATGCAGTGTAACAATCAAAAACCCGTTTATTTTAGGGCCGATGGCAGGTGTAACAGACCTGCCATTTCGTTTGCTGTGCGCGGAGCAGGGGGCCGGCCTTGTATGTATGGAAATGGTCAGCGCGAAGGGCATTTTATACAACAATAAAAACACGGAAGCGCTGCTTGCGGTTGATGAAAGGGAGCATCCGGTCTCCCTGCAGTTTTTCGGCGCGGATCCGGATATCATGTCCGAAATGGCAAAAAGAATTGAAGACCGCCCGTTTGACATTCTGGACATTAATATGGGCTGTCCGGTGCCAAAGGTCGTCAATAACGGGGAAGGCTCTGCATTGATGAAAGACCCTGTACTGGCCGGGAAAATCATTGAAAAAGTCACCAAAGCGATCCGTAAGCCGGTTACCGTCAAGATCCGCAAAGGCTTCGATGAAACACACTGCAATGCGGTAGAACTGGCCCATATTGCGCAAGAATCCGGCGCCGCCGCTATTGCGGTGCATGGCAGGACAAGGGAGCAGTATTATTCCGGCAGTGCAGACTGGGATGTGATCCGCCAGGTCAAACAGGCCGTTTCCATTCCGGTCATCGGCAACGGAGACCTGCACACCGCGCAGGACGTGCTGCGGATGAAGGAGCAGACCGGCTGCGACGGATTTATGATTGCCAGAGGGGCACAGGGCAATCCATGGATTTTTTCACAGATCCTTTCTGCATTACAGACCGGAAAACAAGCGCCGGCACCGACAGCGCGGGAAGTCGCCGATATGGTGCTGCGACATGCAAGGATGCAGCTGGAATGGAAAGGAAATTATACGGGAATCAGGGAGATGCGCAAGCATGCAGCCTGGTATACAGGCGGCTTCCGGCACGCAGCCAGGTTCCGCAGCGGCTTGAATGCAGTTGAAACCTATGAACAGCTGGAAGAGCTGATGGAACGATTTGCAAAAAGCGCGGCGTCAAACGACTGTGACGACATGCGGCGCAAATGAGGTGGTGTTTTGGCAGGCTGCGCCGGCAAACGGCCAAAATGGCAGATAGTGGAAAAATGGTATAGAAAAAAACATTGCATGCATATAATGGAAAAACAGACAGGCAGGAGGACCTGGTGTTTCAGATTTTCAAAAAGTGGAAAGCATATGTGCAGCTTCGCAAAAACAGAAAAGGTAACATACCGCAGGCAGAACCAGAACCGGCGCTTTTGCGGAAAAAGGAAGCGTTCTCGCCGCTTACTTACCGCAATCCGCTGATTATTTATATGCATGTGATTCTGGAACGCGTGCTGGCCTGCAAGAACCTTGCCTGCCGCAACATGGAGCTGGTAGTCATTGACGCCGATCAGATCCGGGACGAAGATGATAATGATATCCAGCTGATTCTGGATGCGCTGGAGCAGCGGCTGAATTATCTGCTGCTGATCACAGACCGGCCGGACAGTTATCAGAGATTTATGGATGAAATGTATGAGGAAAACGGCCTGATCGTACAGCAGCTTCCAAAATCCGCACGCAGGCAGGCACGCGGAAATCTGGTTTTGGATTTTGAACGCAGCGGCGGATTCGCACCGGATGGCGCAGCCAGCCCAAAAGCCATTTATATGCCGATTTACAAAAGGCCGTGGGAAATCCGCGAAAACCTTGACATTCTGGTGCCTGTTGGGTATAATACATTGGTTGTGGAGGGTATTTTGCCACCGGAATGGAACGAAGGCGGTTCCATCAACGAAAGATTCATCAAAGATAGGATGACTGATCGATTGGATCGTGAATTCAGGAAAGGTTGAAAAGCAATGGAAAAGAAAAATATTTTAACTTACGAAGGCTTACAGAAACTGGAAAATGAATTACAGGATTTAAAACTGGTAAAACGAAAAGAAATTGCGCAAAAGATTAAGGAAGCCAGGGAGCAGGGAGATTTATCCGAGAATGCCGAATATGACGCAGCAAAAGATGAACAGCGCGATATTGAAGCACGTATTGAGGAACTGGAAAAGATTTTAAAAAATGCCGAAGTGGTTGTAGAAGAAGAAGTAGACCTGGATAAGATTAATGTAGGCTGCCTTGTAAGAATCCTGGATTGTGAATTTGACGAAGAACTGGAATATAAGATTGTAGGTTCTACAGAAGCAAACAGCCTGAAAGGGAAAATATCAAACGAATCACCGGTTGGCCGTGCGCTGCTGGGGCATCAGATCGGGGATATTGTAGAAGTGGAGACACAGGCTGGAACCCTGCAGTACAAGGTATTAGAGATTCAGAGGTCAAATGTATAGGCTCTATACAGGATAAGTGATTCAGAGGTCACATGTATGGGTTCTGTATAAGATAGGGAAATAACCTGCTTACTGACAGTAAGCAGGTTATTTTATTGGATCTGTATTTCGGGACGGGGGTAAGTTTTCGTTTTTCTTTCTTAAAAGTGCAATAACCGCTTTGATAACTTCTGCGTCTTCATCATCCACGCCGGATATGTCAATCCGTTTTGCGGATTCGATGCCCAGCAGATAATCTGCACTGACATGGAAAACAGAAGTAAGTTTTATCAGAACTGTCGGCGAGGGGATTCGTTCGCTCAGCTCATAAAAGGATACGACCGACTTGGATACACCGATTCGTTCGGCCAGCTGCTTTTGTGTTAAACCAGCCTCTAAACGCAAGTCTTTTAAGATTTTACCAAAGTGCATATGCTTTTCTCCAATCATAAATTTATTGACACTATACGCTTATACATAGTTTAATACTTTCAGGTATGAAATTGGTGGTTTTATAAGAGGATAATTATGAAATTAGTGGAAAATTTTCATTCATTATTCAAACGCCGAATGAAGGAGGATAAACTTTCCGCATTTTGTATAAGGATTTCCGCAAATGCAAACTGTTATTCACTTTTGCATTCAGATATGGTACAATAAAAAAGGGAAAGGTATTTTTTCCGCAGAATGGCAAATACTAGAATTATGTATAAATGAAAGGAATTATAACATTGAAGCGCAAATATTATTTAATTGATACAGAGAATGTCGGCGATAAATGGTATGGCCTGCTTGACAAAGTGAAAAAGAAAGACAAGATCGTAACATTCTACACCGAAAACCATTCCAAACGGCTGGAAGAATTTTTACTAAAGCATGTAAACAATTCGCAGATTATCTGGCTGGAATGTACCGTCGGCAATAATGCTCTGGATTATCAGCTGGTCGGGGTGCTGGCTTATTTGATTGTGAAACATCCGAAAGCATCGTTTTGTATCTATTCCCATGACAAGGGGTACCAGAAAACCGTAGATTTTTGGCAGAACAGAGGCGTCCGGATCAGCCAGAAGGGCCTAGCCGGGAAAAAGAAGGAAAAAAAGAAGAATAAACCGGAAAAAAAGAAAAAAGGCGCCCAGGACGTCCAGAAAACGTTTACTGAAGAACAGTACCTGATAGAAATTGCCAAATCCATTCCTATTACGAACTTAAATGCCTGGTATTGCGCCCTCACGGTGATATTAGGGCAGCAAAAAGGAAGGAACTGGTACCAGAAGATCAGGTCAGACCAAAAGCTGTGCGACCGCCTGGCACAATATTGTGCGGGAGATCACAGTGAACGGGGAATCCGGCTGACCTCTTTGGTGCTTTGCGCGGCAAAACTGGATACGAGCCAGGCGGAACCGATCTACAAAATGATACAGTCGCACGACAGAAAAGACCTGCATATGATTAAGACACAGCTGGACAGAATGCTGGGCAAAAAGGGGCAGAACCCGTATTATAAGGCAGTGCGGCCAGTTGTGCTGCTGCTGAAAGATTTGTAAGACGGTTATTGCAAAGAAAAGGGGCAGATGATGAAGTATCTGTCCCTGAAATCTCAAAGACGTTAATTTGAAAATATTGCTCTTCAACTAAAACCAAAACTTCCTCAAAAAAGATGTGCCAAGATGTGCTTTGCCCCGCACAGGTAGATGAATAGCATTTATGATATGTTAGCTTTTCTGTATGTGTTACGGTTTTTTGCTGCCAGCCGGAATGCTTTTTCCATTGCCGGGGTAAGTTCGGGAGAATCTTCATCATATACAATCTCTTTCTTTGCAGCTTCTTCAATCTGCCGGATTTGCTCTTTTGTAGGCTGTTGGTTTCTATCTAAAGTAACTGTCCATATCATAATAAATACTCCTTGTAATATCCCCTGTTCATAGATTTAACTTAATCGTATATGTGTGATTATTATACATCCATTTATGCAGAAATTCAAATAATAAAGTAATATTAACCAGACATAATGCCATGTAACTGCAGCGAAATTTCAATTACGCTTTACTTCCAATTAAAAAGAGGACAGACACCGCATGTCCATCCTCTTTTCATCTAAAATTCCTTCTAAATCCTAGCCAAAGTATCTCTTTAACAGCCCTGCAAATGCCTTTCCATGTCTTGCCTCATCACGGGCCATTTCATGAACAGTATCATGGATTGCATCCAGATTCGCAGCTTTTGCACGCTTTGCAAGGTCAAATTTGCCTGCAGTAGCGCCGTTTTCAGCTTCTACACGCATTTCCAGATTCTTCTTTGTGCTGTCTGTAACGACTTCACCAAGCAGTTCTGCAAATTTTGCTGCATGCTCAGCCTCTTCCCAAGCAGCTTTTTCCCAGTACAGGCCAATTTCCGGATAACCTTCCCTGTGAGCAACCCTTGCCATTGCAAGATACATACCCACTTCTGTACATTCGCCGTTGAAGTTTGCCCTCAAGTCATTCAGGATATCTTCAGAAACACCCTTTGCAACACCTACAACATGTTCAGCAGCCCATGTGGTTTCACCTTCCTGCTTTGTGAACTTTTCAGCCGGAGCCTTGCACTGTGGACATTCTGCTGGTGCAGAGTCCCCTTCATGAACATAACCACATACCTGACATACAAATTTAGCCATTTTTCTTCTCCTTTTCTTTTCGGTTTTTGTTGTTGATAAATTTATAACACATATTATCTAAAGTGTCAATATAAAAATAGAAATAATTCCTGTTTTTCGATTATTTATTTTGCCTTGCGCAATCCGGGCATTTTCCAAAAAATTGAACCATATGACCTTCCACCGTACCCTTGAAATTATGGGCCGCAAGCAGCTCGATATGCGCCAGGGAGTCCATTTCAAGATCAAGGACAGCGCCGCATTCCCTGCATAGAAAATGATAGTGCGGGGCCGTATTGCCATCAAAACGGTCCGGGCCATCAAAAGCAGTAATTTTTTGAATTTCCCCAAGCTCTGTTAAAAGCGTCAGATTACGGTAGACAGTCCCCAGACTGATATTCGGGTGCTCAGCCACAATATGCTGATAGACTGTCTCTGCAGTAGGATGACATGCTGTAGAGCGGAGATATTGGAGAATGCTTTCTCTCTGTCTGCTGTACTTCATTGCTAAGTTCCTTTCAAAATAATAATCGTTATCATTATTATAAAAGGCTTTACAAAAATGTCAATATCATTCTGCGAAAAAATAAATACCATTGCCCCCACATGCTGGCATGATTTCCATATCCGTGCATACACTGTAATAATGACATGCTTGGAGTGTAGATAGACGTATGAAACGTTTTGTAAGTTATTTATATTCTGTATATAACAATCAGAAAATCCATAATGCCGGTTTTGCACGTATGGAATTACGCACAGGACGCAACCGTGTGGAAATCCATTTAAAAGAAAACGGATATTCCGGTAAAACAGGAACAGTTTATTTATTTATCAGAAAGCAGGAAAATATACAAGGAATTTCTATCGGAAATATTACATTTCGGAATAACCAGGCAGATTTCCGTTTTGAGCAGGCTGATGACAGGATTGGACAGACACCCTGGCAGATTATGCAGATGCATGGCATTCTGATTATCATGGATGAGCGTGTGGCATTTTTAAGCCAATGGGACGAACAGCCTGTAGATACCGCGAAGTTTCAGATCTGGAATAACCCGCAGGCCGGGGAGAGCACAGACAGGCAGCAGGATATCACACAAAAAGAAGATAATAAACAGCAGAATATACCGCAAAAAGAAGACAATAAACAGCAGAATATGCCGGAAAAAGAAGACAATAAACAACAGAATATGCTGCAAAAAGAAGATAATAAACAGCAGAATATGATAAACGAAGAAAAACAGCTGCAGCCAGGGGTACGGCAAACAGATCGTCAACATCAGAATCAGAATACGGAACAGCAAAAGGGACCGCAGCAGAACACGCAACAGAATAAAATCCGACAGCAGCCGCAGCAGAACGGTACCCGGCAGCAGACACAACAAAACAAAGTTCAGCAAAGAAACAATCAACAGGAAACAGTCCGTCAACAACAGGGCAGTCCGCAGGAAGCAGTCCGTCAACAACAGGGCAGTCCGCAGGAAGCAGTCCGTCAACAACAGGGCAGTCCGCAGAAAGCAGTCCGTCAACAACAGCAGAACAGTCAACAGGCAATTCAGCAACAGCGGAACAGCCAACAAAATGAAGTTCACACGCGGATACAGCAGAGCGAAATCCAACAGCAGCAGAACGGCCGGCAGCAAAAAGCTCAGCAGCAATTGACACAACAAAATGAGATTCAAAAGTCCGTACAACAGAATGAAATCCCGCAGCAGAACACACAACAAAAAGAAAGCAAGCAACAAATGATACAGCAAAAAGGGAATCTTGAGCAAAATACACAACAGAGAACGAATCAGCAGGAACAGAACACAGATTTGAAAAAAAATCAATCAGAGCAGGAGGAAGCAAGAGAACAAACAGATCTGAAAGCAGACTCATCGGCTCTTCGCACAGCAGAACTGCAGCCACAGCCAAAGAACCAGTGGGAGCAGACCTGGCGGTATATGCTGCGTACATATCCGGTACTCAACCAGTTTGCAGAAGAGAACCAGGTACTTTGCGTCCGCATAGAAATAAAAGATGTACGCCTGCTGCCCGCAAAATACTGGAGTATGGTCAATAACAGTTTTCTGTTGCATGGCTTTTTTAATTACCGCTATCTTGCATTTGGGCGGATCGGGCAGAACTGGTTTGTCGGAATACCAGGCATATATCAGAATCAGGAGCATGTAATGGCATCCATTTTCGGATTCCCTGACTTCCTCCCGCAGAAACAAAAAACAGAACGGGGGGAACAGCCAGGATACTGGTACCGGATGCTGGAAATATAAAAAAGAAATCAGCCGTTAAGGATGCAGAATACTGTAAATCAGATGATCTTCCCAGACATCCCGGATCAAAGCGCTTTTGCGCGCGACACCTTCCAGCTGAAAGCCAATACGCTCAGCAAGACGGATGGAAGCTATATTATCAGGCATAATACTAGCGGTAATCCGATGCAGATTCAGTTCATAAAAAGCAATATCGATACACTTGCTGACAGCTTCCTGCGCGTAGCCATGATGCCATGAATGCGGATCAAATTTGTACCCGATTTCACAGCTTTGATAGACATAACGTATAATATTACGAAAACAGACCGTACCGATCACATGCTCGGGGTCTGTTTTTTCGTATATCCAAAACCGGATGCCGGTCTGCCTGATACACATATGAAATTCATGATTCAATACACGGCGCTGATAATCTTCTGTATAAAAATTTTCAGGCCGCTGTGCTTCATATTGTTCGAAAAGTTCACGGTTAGCCAGATGAAAACGCAGAATATCCCGTGCGTTTGTTCCATCCAGAATTTTCAGAAATAACCGGTTTGTTTCATAAAAAAACTTCATATAATGCCCTCATATCATTTTCTGAATTGCGTAAAGTCGTTCTCATATAGTATAATATAATCAGAAAAATTCATCAAGACAGGAGAAAAATCCTATGCCAGTGCAAATGACACCACAGGAAAAATATATGAAAGCAGCACTGAAAGAAGCCCGTAAAGCATATTTGCTTGACGAAGTACCGATTGGCTGCGTCATTGTACAGGATGACAAAATCATAGCACGCGGTTATAACCGCAGAAATACAGATAAGAACACTTTAGCGCATGCAGAGCTTACAGCAATCCGCAAAGCAAGTAAAAAAACAGGAGACTGGCGGCTGGAGGACTGCACGATGTACATTACACTGGAGCCATGCCAGATGTGCGCAGGCGCAATTGTGCAGTCCAGAATGAAACAGGTTGTAATCGGTGCGATGAATCCGAAAGCTGGTTGTGCCGGATCTGTGCTTAATTTATTGCAGATGCCGGAATTTAATCATCAGGTGGAGATTGTGTATGGCGTGCTGGGGGAGGAATGCGCGGGGATGCTGAGCGGGTTTTTTGCGGAACTGCGGAAAAAGAAGAGGGGGAACATCTAAGAATCATAGAAAACTGGCGTAACAGCTCTGATATCCGGATCCTGGATGAGTCAGAAAAGAAACTCATTTGAGATTGTGATGCGTTTTTTAGTGGCTATGCGGACGCCGGATGAGGGGGAAAGGGCCTGGCTTCCGGCTCCTATTCCAGAATGTTAAGAATCCCTAGGTATTCTGCATTTACACAGTGGCACCGTCCGATCAGCCACATCCCCTGGCCGCCGCCCGCAGAGTCGTCCGGTCAGCCACATCCCCTGGCCATATCCCGCAGAGGTTTTTTTCGTTTCATTCAGGTTAAAATATCCGGACTGTTACAACCCGGAAAAATAAAAATAATTTTTTGTAAAAAAATGGTTGACACATAAAATAATCTATGCTAATATAACTTTCGCCGCAAGAAAGCGGTCAGAAATCAAAAAGATTTCAAAAAAATAAAAAAGCTATTGACAAGCGATAAAAAATATGATAGTCTATAGCAGTTGCAGCGAGTCAACAATGAAGATTCAACAAGTAACAAAAAAGAAATAAAAAAGTTGAAAAAAAGTCTTGACAAGCGAAACGAAAGCTGATATAATGACAAAGCTTTCAAAAAGCAACAACAAAGAACATTGATAACTGAACAGTGAAATAACCTTGAAAGATTCAAAAAGAATTT
>CANOET010000073.1 GCA_947564835.1 uncultured Eubacterium sp.
AGCGATTCGTTCACCGCAGCGTTGCCCCAGTCCGCCCAAGGTGTGTCTCCCAGCGCATTCCCTGGCCACATCCCGCAGAGTCGTCCGGTTAGCCACATCCCCCTGGCTAACCAAAATCATTCGGTAAGCCAAAACACCCAACATAATTTCAAAAGTAATTCTCTTCATCCGGGCAGCCCCCCAGATCGCCCAAAACTTTCCAATATATAAGATTTTACTCTTGCTATTTAAACATGCATTGTGTAAAATATCAATACAATGCAAAGAAACCAGGTAAAATGCAAGAGAAAATTTATGTGTATCATAAGATAAATGCTGACGCCGCAGACCTTCGGCTGTCCAAGCATAGAAATTTAAATACTCATTTCTTATTTTGATTTATGATACTAGAAAGGTAAAAAAGTCAAGAGATATGTATCAGGAAATAGATTTAGATAAAGATTTATCCAAAATCGATATCAACGCAGAACCACCCATAAAAGAACCGGACAGGCAATACTATTACATGGCAAAATGCCGGGAGCGGGTGAAGGGGTTTGAAGAGGAAAACGGCCGCCGCCCGTGCTATTTTGTGCAGACTTTCGGCTGTCAGATGAATGCCAGGGATTCTGAGAAGCTGGCCGGGATTCTGGAGCTGGCCGGGTTTGTTAAGGCACAGGGCGAGGAGGCGGATTTTGTTATTTATAATACCTGCACCGTGCGGGAAAATGCCAATAACCGGGTCTATGGCAGGCTGGGCTATCTGCATAACCTGAAAAAGAAGCGCCCCGGAATGCGTATTGCCCTGTGCGGCTGTATGATGCAGGAACCGGAGGCAGTGGAAAAATTAAAAAAAAGCTATCGGTTTGTCAATCTGATTTTCGGCACGCACAACCTGTATAAATTTGCAGAGCTGCTGGCTCAGTGTTATGAGACGGATCAAATGGTTGTGGACGTGTGGGAGCAGGCGGATCAGATCGTGGAAGAGCTGCCGGCGGAGCGTAAATTTTCGTTTAAATCCGGTGTGAATATTATGTTCGGCTGCAATAATTTCTGCAGCTATTGTATCGTGCCTTATGTCCGCGGCAGGGAGAAGAGCCGTGAGCCAAAGGATATTTTGCGGGAGGTGGAGCGCCTGGCTGCAGACGGGGTGGTGGAGATTATGCTGCTGGGGCAGAATGTCAATTCTTATGGCAAAACGTTTGATCCGCCTGTAACGTTCGCACAGCTGCTGCAGGAGGTGGAAAAGATCGAAGGGCTGCAGCGGATTCGTTTTATGACGTCGCATCCGAAAGATTTATCCGACGAATTGATTGCGGTGATGGCGCAGTCGGATAAAATCTGCCGCCATCTGCATCTGCCGCTGCAGTCTGGCAGTTCCCGTATTTTACAGAAGATGAACCGCCATTATAATAAGGAAGATTATCTGCTGCTTGTGGAAAAAGTGCGGGCGACTATGCCGGATCTTGCGCTTACGACAGATCTGATTGTAGGGTTTCCGGGAGAAACGGAGGAAGATTTTCTGGAGACTATGGACGTGGTGAAAAAGGTTGGTTTTGATTCGGCATTTACGTTTGTCTATTCCAAACGTTCCGGTACACCGGCAGCGCAGATGGAAGGCCAGGTGCCGGAGGAGATCGTTAAGGATCGTTTTGACCGCCTGTTAAAAGAGGTGCAGGAAATCTCAGCGCAAAAAGCGCAAAAGCTGACCGGATCGGTACAGGATGTGCTTATCGAGAGCATCAACGACCACGACGCCGCACTGGTGACGGGCAAGATGGATAATAATATGGCAGTACATTTGAAAGGGGATGCCGGGCTGATCGGAAAGATTGTGAAAGTACGGCTGGATGCGTGCCGGGGATTTTACTATTATGGCAGCCGGGTATGCGGGGATACCGAAACGGACCAGGATACAGCTGCTTTGCCAGAGAACCAGCCGCCGTGCATGGGATAAGCATATGGAACAAAAAGACAGAAAACGGCTTGGAAAAACGGATCTGGCGCTCATCGGCCTGCTGCTGGCGGTTGGACTGGCCGGGGTTTTTGCTGTGCGGCTGCTGGTGCATCAGGACGGGGCGGCGGTGCGGATTTCCATAGACGGGGAGCTTTACGGGACTTACCCTCTGTCACAGGAGCAGACGATTCCGGTCTGCACAGACGGCGCGGTCACCAATACGGTACAGATTTCTGAACAAGAAGCAAAAATGATAGAAGCGGACTGCCCGGACCAGCTCTGCGTCCATCAAAGAGCGGTCTCCAGACAGGGGGAGACAATTGTATGCCTGCCGAACCGGGTTGTAGTAGAGGTTACAGGAGAGCAGGGACCGGATCTGGACGCCGTGTCACAGTAAGGGGGAAAACAGAGTGAAAAAGACGGCTTATCTGGGACTGTTCCTTGCGCTTGCGCTGATCTGCAGCTATGTGGAATCGCTGTTTCCGTTTTCTTTTGGGATTCCGGGCATGAAGCTGGGACTTACGAATATTGTTGTAATTATGATGCTGTACCGTATGGGCGTGAGAAGCGCCTTGACGGTTTCTGTGCTGCGTATTTTTTTGGCCGGCCTGCTGTTTGGGAACCTGTTCAGTATACTGTACAGCCTGGCCGGAGGGCTGCTGAGCTTTGTTTGCATGCTGGCGCTGAAAAAATCCGGAAAATGCAGGATTGTTTCTGTCAGCGTAGTTGGAGGGGCGACGCATAACCTGGGACAGATTTTCATGGCGGCAGCTGTTGTAGAAAACAGGAGTCTGCTTTATTATTATCCGGTAATGCTTTTGGCTGGTGTGCTAACCGGGGGCCTGATCGGGATCGCGGCACAGGAAATCCTGCTGCGTTTGCCGGAGCAAAAGTTCCGGTAGGAGGGAGAGACTATGATATCATATATAAAAGGAAATTTGGCAGACATCACCTCTGATAGCATTATCATTGACGTATCCGGCATCGGCTGGCAGGTATTTGTACCCGGACAGGTACTGGACCGCCTTCCTGCGCTTGGACAGCCCATACACATACATACCTGGCTGCAGGTACGTGAGGATGCCATGACGCTGTTTGGATTTCTGACGAAAGACGACCTGCGGATTTTTAAGCTGCTGATCGGTGTAAACGGCGTCGGCCCGAAAAACGCGCTTGCTATTCTGTCAGTGCTGACTACAGATGACCTACGGTTTGCCATTTTGGGCGACGACCCGAAGGCGATTGCGAAAACGCCGGGGATCGGTACGAAGACAGCACAGCGGCTGATTTTGGAATTAAAAGATAAAATCAGCCTGGAGGATGCGTTTGAACAGTTTGGGCAGAAGCTTTCGCAGGATCAAAATGCACCGGCGGATGCGGCCGGGGATGTGTCCGGTGTGCGGGCCGAAGCGGTGATGGCGCTGACTGCGCTTGGCTATTCTTCCTCGGAGGCGTTAAAGACGCTGAGCGGTATTTCCATTACGGAAGATATGGAGGTAGAGGCTGTGCTGAAGCTGGCGTTGAAACAGATGGCGATGATTTAGAAAGGACAGGCTTCCAATGGAAAAACGAGTCATTTCCACGCAGGTTCAGGAAGAGGACCTGGTTGTGGAAAAAAGCCTCCGGCCCCAAACCTTGGACGAATATATCGGGCAGGAAAAAGCAAAGAAAAATCTAAAAGTATACATAGAAGCGGCAAAGCAGCGGAAGGAAGCGCTGGACCATGTGCTGTTTTTCGGCCCTCCGGGGCTTGGCAAAACGACGCTGTCCGGTATTATTGCAAATGAAATGGGAACGCATATGAAGATTACGTCTGGTCCGGCCATCGGCAAACCCGGAGAAATGGCGGCGATTTTAAGCGGCCTGCAGGAAGGGGATGTCCTGTTTGTAGATGAGATCCATCGCCTGAACCGGCAGGTGGAGGAGGTGTTGTATCCGGCAATGGAAGATTATGCGATTGATATCATGATCGGTAAGGGCGCAACCGCGCGTTCCATCCGTCTGGACCTCCCGCATTTTACACTTGTCGGCGCAACAACAAGGGCCGGGCTGCTGTCGGCGCCGCTGCGCGACCGTTTCGGCGTGATTCATCATCTGGAATTTTATACGGTAGAAGAGCTGCAGACGATTATTCTGCATTCTGCGGTAAAGCTGAACGTAGGCATTGATCAGGAAGGTGCGTTTGAGCTTGCGCGCCGTTCCCGCGGGACGCCCCGTCTGGCGAACCGTCTGTTAAAGCGGGTGCGCGATTTTGCGCAGGTCAAATACAATGGCGAGATTACACAGGAAGTAGCGGCATTTTCCCTGGATTTGCTGGAAGTGGACAAGATGGGGCTGGATCAGAATGACCGCAGCATCCTGCTTTCCATCATCCACAAATTTGCCGGCGGCCCGGTCGGGCTCGACACGCTGGCAGCGGCGATCGGGGAAGATCCGGGAACGATTGAAGACGTCTACGAGCCGTTCCTCGTGCAGAACGGCCTGATCAACCGGACACCGAAGGGACGCGTAGCGACACCGTTTGCTTACCAGCACTTTGGAATTGTAAAATAATAGTTGTTTTTCCAGGCTGGAGTCTGTATAATATTAGGCGGAGGATAAAGCGATGGCGGCGAAAAAAAGTACAGATGTAATGATCGCTGGAAAAGTCTATACACTGAGCGGATACGAAGAAGAAGGATATCTCCAGCACGTTGCATCTTATATCAATACAAAGATTTCAGAAATCACAGAACGGGATGAATACCGCAGGATACCGAACGATATGAAATCGATCCTGATCCAGCTGAATATTGCAGATGATTATTTTAAGGCTAAAAAGCAATATGAGACAGCGGAGGAAAACTATAAAAAGGCAGAGAAAGACCTGTTTGAGTTGAAGCATGAGCTGGTGGATACGCAGATGAAGGTGGAAGAGCTGCTCGAAAAACTAAGCAGGGAACGGATGGAGCGCACCCAGAAGTCCGACCGGGAAAACAGGCTGGAAGAAAACTGCCGCAAGCTGGAAGAAAAATGCCAGGTGCTTTCCGGCAATGCCAAAGTAGCGGAAGAGCGCAACCGCCAGTTTGAAGAGATGCTGCGTCTGACCCAGCAGGAAAAACGCGAGGTCGAAGCAGTCAATAAGGAACTGCGCCTGAATAAAGAAAAACTGGAAGCAACCCTTGCGGACGCTTTGCTTGGAGCAGCGTCCCAGACGCCAAAGAAGAATACCAAAAAGCCTGCGGACACAGCAGCGCAACCAGATCGTTTTCCCAGCGGCACCAGGCCGTCCGTAAAGGATGGGATTCCCGGAGAAGCAGTAAAAACAACAGACGCAAACCCATCTCTGACAGACGATCAAGGATCAAAAACAGAACCGCCCGGCCAAACAGAACAGCCGCAGGCAGAGGCTTTTGGCACGGAAGCAGAGGAAGAGCTGACACCTGTAGAATTGACAAAAGAAGAGATCAACGAACTAAGGAATGCTGTAAATGAAACAATGGCAGAGCTTTTGGAAGAAGCAAAGCAGGAAGAGACAGCGGCATTCTTAGAGCCGCCTGTGCAAGAGGATATGGATTTCGATCCGAAACGGCCTGGGAAAACGGCATCCTCTGACAAAACAGCAGCGCAGCAAAATAAAGAGCTGACTGAACAAACAGCGGCACAAGATAAAGAAAACCTGCCGGGCCAGGCAGAGTTTCCAGATCAGGAGGATCCATCAGAAGAAAAACCATTGGGCCGACAGGATTCAACAAAAAAAGAAGAATCTTTGGGCCGACAGGATCCAACGAAACAGGCAGAACCATTGGGCCGACAGGATCCAACGAAACAGGCAGAACCATTGGGCCGACAGGATCTAACAAAAAAAGCAGAACCTGCGAACCGACAGGATCCAACGGAAGAAACAGAATCTGTGAATCGGCAGGGTTCAGCAAAAGAAACAGAATCTGTGAACCAGCAGGGTTCAGCGAAAGAAACAGAATCTGTGAACCGGCAGGATGCAATGAAAGAAACAGAATCTGTGAACCGGCAGGATGCGAGAAAAGAAACAGAACCTGAGAATCAGCAGGATCCAACCAAAAAAGCAGAACCTGGGAATCGGCAGGATGCAATGAAAGAAACAGCATCCTTGGACTGGCAGGATGCGGCAAAAGAAACAAAACCTGGGGATCAGCAGGATCCAACGAAAAAGATAGGATCCGCGAACCAGCAGGGTTCAACGAAAGAAGCAGCATCCGCAAACCAGCAGGATCCGATAAAAGAAACAAAGCCTGAGAAGCAGCAGGATCCAACGAAAGAAATAGCATCCGCAAATCAGCAGGGTTTCACGAAAGAAGCAGCATCTGCAAACCGGCAGGGTTTCATGAATGAAGCAGCATCTGCAAACCAGCAGGATCCGACGGAACAGGCAGATTCTGAGAATCGGAAGGATCTGACAGAACCAGCAAATCCTGAGAATCGGCAGGATCCATGGAAAGAAGAATCTGAAAACCAGGAAAATCAAGATAGAGCCGCGAAATTTGAGAATCAGCAGACGGTGTCCGGCGCGGCGGATCCTTCTTATCCGCAAGCTGTGTCCGATGGTCTGAAACAGTTTGGCACGGAAGGTATGTCCATATTCCCAGAGGATAAAGATGCATCTGCAAAGAATGCAGAGATGCTTGCGGAAGAAGAGCTTGCAGAAGAAGAGCCTGCAGAGAACGATTTTTTTATGGACGAAGATTTTCCGGAAGATGATCCCGCGCAGGGGCTGTACGTAACATCGAAGCACTCGATTCCGCTGACGCCGGGCCTTTCGGAAGAAGAATTAAAAGAACTGCTCGGCCCGATCAAGGAGCCGAAACCAATGATGGCGGAGCTTTCCAAAGAAGAACTGGAGGAGCTGCTTGCGCCTGCGGCCAGATATGAGCTGACAGATGAAGGGCCGTTGACGGAGGAAGAGGAAGACGAAGAATTTATTTCTTCTGTATTATCCGAAGTGTCAGATGACGATGACCCGGAAATACAGGATCTTGCAAGGCAGATCGCTGAATTGGAACGGCAGGAACAGGCAGAAAAAGGGAAAAAGAAATCAAAGAAAAAGCAGAAGCGGAAGCATTGAAAATTTCCGAAAAGAAGAAGCGGAAGTACTGAAATTTTTTGAAAAAACAGAAGCGGAAGCACTGAAATTTTCTGACAGGAGACAGGCCATGAAACATTCAAAAAGTCCGGAGCTGCTAGCGCCGGCAGGTTCCTTCCAGGCATGCCAGGCGGCTATTTATGCCGGAGCGGACGCAGTCTATGCCGGAGGAAGCCTGTTTGGCGCCAGGGCATATGCCGAGAATTTTACACAGGAACAGCTACTTGAAGCAATTGACTTTGTACACCTGCACGGAAAAAAGCTGTATCTTACCGTTAATACACTGCTCAAGCAAAAAGAAATGGAAGCCTTGTACGATTATTTGCTCCCCTATTACCAGCAGGGGCTGGATGCGGTGATTGTGCAGGATTTCGGCGTTATGCAGCTGGTGCGCGAGCGCTTTGCGGATCTTGCTGTCCATATCAGTACACAAATGTCCGCAGCCAGCGCCTGTGGATTTTCCTATCTGCAAAAGCTGGGGGCGGCGCGTATTGTGGCAGCGCGGGAGCTTTCACTGGATGAAATCCGTGAAATCCGCGGCTGCACGGATATTGAAATAGAATGCTTTGTGCATGGGGCGCTCTGCTACTGTTATTCCGGACAGTGCCTGCTCAGCAGTATGCTGGGAGGCAGAAGCGGCAACCGCGGAAGGTGCGCGCAGCCCTGCCGCCTGCCTTATACGGCGCTGGATGAGGCACACCGCAGGCTTGGAAGGCAAAAAGAGGAATGCTATCCGTTAAGCCCCAAAGATCTGTGTACGATCGGACAGATTCCGGAGCTGATCGAAGCAGGGATTACTTCCTTTAAAATCGAAGGCAGGATGAAATCGGCTGCCTATACAGCGGGCGTGACGGCTGTTTACCGCAGCTATATCGACCGGTATCTGGAGACCGGATGTGTGGATGTGCGGGAACAGGACCTGGAGCGTCTGCTTCACGCGGGAAACCGCAGCGGCTTTACGGAAGGGTATTATAAGCAGCGCAATGGGCGGACGATGCTTGCGCTGACCTGTCCGAGCCATGAAAAAAGCCGGACAGAGGATTTTGGTTTTGCGGAAGAAAAAAAGATTCCGGTGCAGGCCGCGGCTTGTTTGAAGGCCGGTGAACCGGCCAGCCTGACCGTATCGCATGGAGGATTGTCTGTGACGGTGCGTGAAGGCACGGTGCAGGCGGCAAAGAACCAGCCAGTGGATGCGGAACAGATCGCTGTGCAGCTGTCCAAAACCGGAAATACGCCGTTTGTAATGGAAAACGTGGATGTGCAGCTGCAGGAAGCTGTTTTTTTGCCGAAACAGGTGTTGAACCAGCTGCGGCGCAAGGCTTTGGAGAAGCTTTCGGACGATATTTTGTGTAAATACAAACGGACGGCGCAGGCGGAGGAAACGGCTTGTGCATACTGTACGGACGGGAAACGGCAGCTGGCATCTCTTAGCGGAAGTGAGTATTTAAAAGAAATGCAGCCCGCGTTTTTTACAGTGCTGATTGAGTCTAAGACGCAGCTGGGCGCGGCGGCGGAGCAGGATTTTATCAGCCGCATTTATCTGGACAGCTGCATGTATAACCACGGCAGTTTTGCCGCACAATTAAAAGAGCATGCCGGGCGTATCCATGCTGCCGGGAAACAGGCGTATCTGGCGCTGCCCGCAGTGTTCCGTACCCGGACGGTGCAGTTTTATCAGGAGCAGTGGAAACGGATCTGCGGCAGCGGGATTGACGGATTTCTGGTGCGGACGCAGGATGAGCTTGGATTTTTGGAGCAGATGCAGTATGCGCGGGAAAGCTGTGTGACGGATCATGGCCTGTATACGTATTCCAATTACACAAAGCGCTGCTATCAAAGGGCCGGATGGCGTTATGATACGGTTCCGCTGGAATTAAATAAAAAAGAGCTGCGGGAACGTGAGAATACGGATAGTGAGCTGATTATTTACGGGCATCTGCCGCTGATGACCAGTGCGCAGTGCATACAAAAGACATTTGGGCGCTGCGGCAAAGCGGCGGGGTCTGCTGTTTGTTATTTAAAAGACCGTTATGCCAAGGAGTTTCCGGTGCGCAACGTCTGCAGCGAATGCTACAATACGGTCTATAATCCGCAGCCGCTGTCTTTGATCCAGCTGGCAGAGGATATCCGAAAGCTGCATCCGGCGTCTTTCCGGCTTTGGTTTACGACGGAGCAGGAAGAAACCGTGCGGCTGGTACTAAAGAATACAAAACAGGCATTTCTGGAGCATCGGCAGCCGGACTTGTCAGCTGTGGCAGATGCATATACGAATGGACATTATAAGCGGGGTGCGTTATAGCGGGC
The DNA here is from genome assembly GCA_947564835.1 of uncultured Eubacterium sp. Taxonomy (GTDB): domain Bacteria; phylum Bacillota; class Clostridia; order Lachnospirales; family Lachnospiraceae; genus Eubacterium_J. The sequence goes on from CANOET010000073.1 coordinate 9,339, forward strand.
TGTGCTTTAGAACTGTAGGAGAATACATGGTACATCTGATTGTTGAGCTGTCAAAATACCTGATGATTTTGTTATTTGCATGTTATACATTTATGTGTTTTTACGTGCTGAACGGAAAGAAATCAGAAAAACGGCAGAAACGGATTTTAAAAAAACAGACAAAACTAATCTTTTTGATTCATTTAAACGCATTTGCGGTTATTTTTGCGGTGCAAAAGACGGTAAATGTGCTGATTGCCTATGTGATGCAGGCGGCGCTGCTGTGCTGCATCCTGGTTATTTATAAATATATTTACAAGCGGGCATGCGAACTGATTGTCAATAATATGTGCATGCTTCTGGCCGTCGGATTTGTTATTTTATACCGCCTGCATCCGGAAAAAGCGGTGCGCCAGTATGAAATTGCTGTTGCGGCGGTCGTTATTACAATGGTTGTCCCGTTTTTTATCCATAAACTGCATTTTCTGGACCGTCTGACCTGGCTGTATGCGATCGCCGGGCTTTTGCTGCTTGGGGCGGTTGCGGTGCTTGGCTCGGTTAGTTATGGGGCGAAGCTGTCGTTTACCGTAGCGGGAATAGCGATCCAGCCGTCTGAATTTGTCAAGATCCTGTTTGTCTTTTTTACCGCGTCTATGCTGTCCAAATCCACGGAATTTGCACATGTCGCGGCAGCGACAGCCGTCGCCGCCTTGCATGTGCTGGTGTTAGTGGTGTCCAAAGACCTGGGCGCGGCGTTAATTTTTTTTATCACATACCTGATTATGCTGTATGTCGCAACCAGAAGCCCGTTTTATCTGGTGAGCGGGCTTTTGTGCGGCAGCATTGCTTCGGTGGCGGCTTACAAGCTGTTTAGCCATGTGCGTGTGCGCGTGACTGCCTGGAGGGACCCGCTTTCGGTGATCGATAAGGAAGGGTACCAGATCTGCCAGTCACTGTTTGCGATCGGCACCGGGGGCTGGTTCGGGATGGGGCTGTACCAGGGGATGCCGAAAAAGATCCCGATCGTGGAAGAGGATTTTGTATTTGCGGCGATTGCGGAAGAGCTGGGCGGTATTTTTGCGGTCTGCCTCATTATGGTATGCGCCAGCTGCTATCTGATGTTTTTAAATATCGCCATGCAGATCCATGACCCGTTTTATAAGCTGCTTGCGTTAGGGCTTGGGACGGTATATGGGTTCCAGGTGTTCTTAACGGTCGGCGGCGTAACAAAATTTATCCCGTCTACGGGCGTGACGCTGCCGTTTGTCAGCTATGGCGGAAGCTCGCTGCTTAGCACCTTTCTTCTGTTCGCGATTATCCAGGGAATGTATATTTTACGGGATGACGGCAGGAATATGGAAAGGGACGGCGGGGATACTGCTGATGTAAAAGGATTTTCCGGCGCCGGAAAGTAATCCGGATGGCATCAGACAGAAAGAAGAGGGATTTTATGAGAAAAAATCTGGAAGAACGGGAAGAGCAGAAACGGAAAAAAGATGTGGGCAGATTTCTGAATGAGGCGAAGCCGGTACAGGGCACGGTCAAAAATTCGGTCCGAAACCGGGAATTTGCCGTTGTTACCTATCTGTTCCTTACGATTTTTTTAGGGATGATTGCGTACTTTGCTTATTTCCAGGCAGAAAAAAGCGAGGCTTTTATCAACAGCCCCTACAACGCCAGACAGGATGCCTTTGCCGACCGGATCCGCCGGGGCGATATCCTTTCTGCACAGGGAGATGTCCTTGCGACGACCAAAACAGCCGCGGACGGAACAGAAACCAGAAGCTATCCTTACGGCAGGATGTTCGCGCATGCGGTCGGATTTTCCACAAACGGCAAATCCGGGATTGAAGCGGCGGACAATTTCCAGCTGCTGCGTTCGCATGCTTTTTTCCTGGAAAAAATATGGAACGACATACAGGATAAGAAAAATATCGGAGATACCGTGACAACGACGCTGGATATGGCTGTGCAGAAAGCCGCTTACGACGCGCTCGGCAATCAGCGCGGCGCCTTAATCGCGATGCAGCCTGCAACCGGAAAAATACTTGCCATGGTATCCAAGCCGGATTTTGACCCGAATACCATCGCGGCGGACTGGGACAGCATTACGGCGGACAGCGCCAATTCCGTATTGCTGAACCGGGTGACGCAGGGACTGTACCCGCCGGGCTCGACCTTTAAGATTTTTACGCTGTTAGAATATATGAAAGAGCACAGAGATTATAAAAGTTATGCCTATCAGTGCGGCGGCAGCCTGACAGAGGAAGGCAATGTGATCCACTGCTTTGGAAATGCCGTGCATGGGCAGGAGGATTTAAAGGCGGCGTTTGCGCATTCCTGCAACACCTCTTTTTCCAGCATCGGGCTGTCGCTGGATTTGAAAAAATTCAGGAAAACAAATGAAAGCCTGCTTTTTAACAGCGATCTGCCGTGTGTATTTCCTTATAAACAAAGCAGCTTTGTCTTACAGCCGGGGGATTCGTCATGGGAAATTATGCAGACAGCTATCGGGCAGGGAAAAACGCTTGTAACACCATATCACTTGGCGCTTGTTATGTCTGCAATTAACAATCAGGGGATCCTGATGAAACCGTATATCGTGGAGAAAGTGACAAATTACAGCGGTACGGAAGTGACAGAAACGGTACCGCAGGAGTACGGAGAGCTGCTGACACCAAAGAAAGCGTCTACACTCAGGCAATATTTAAAAGAAGTCGTCGCGCAGGGGACCGGAAGTGCGTTAAGCGGGCAGAGTTACCAGGCTGCCGGGAAAACCGGGTCAGCGGAGTATACAAGCGCAAGGGACAGCCATGCATGGTTTGCAGGCTACGCATCGAAAGAAGGTATGCCGGATCTGGCAGTGTCCGTGGTGCTGGAAGGGGCAGGGACCGGAGGGGCTAAGGCAGTGCCCGCTGCAAAGGCGGTATTTGACGCTTATTTCCAGCAGTAAATGCGCAGAACTGCCTGAACTGTGACCGCAGCGGCCGGAAAAATAAAAAAAGAAACACGATTTTCTTGCATGTGAATCCAAAAAGGGGTATACTACTGAATAGCTATTTGTTACAGGCAGATTTTCCTGTAACAGGAACCACATCAGGAGGTGTTGTAATGATAGAGGCAACGAGTTGTGGTGGTGTGGTAATATTCCGTGGTAAGATTCTGCTGCTTTATAAAAACTACAAGAACAAGTACGAGGGGTGGGTTCTTCCGAAAGGGACCGTCGAACAGGGCGAAGACTACAAAGAAACAGCGTCCCGCGAGGTTTTGGAGGAGACCGGTGTCAGCGCAGCGATCATCAAATATATCGGCCGCAGCCAGTACACCTTTACGGTACCGGAGGATACTGTGGAAAAAGAAGTCCACTGGTATCTGATGATGGCGGACAATTATTACAGCAAGCCACAATGGGAAGAATATTTTGTGGACTCCGGTTACTATAAGTTCCATGAAGCTTACCATCTGCTAAAGTTTTCCAATGAAAAGCAGATTCTGGAACAGGCGTACAGCGAATATCTCAGCCTGAAAAAAAGTAATCTGTGGGGAAGCAAGAAATATTTTTAAGGATTTTACGGGCAGAGGAGAGAGGGCTGCAGCAACCGCAGCCCTTTTGCAGCAACCCGTGTATCCAAATATATCCATTTGGGATGCGAGGAATCTGGATGATTTGGTATGAAAATTTATATATTGGGGAAAGTATCCCTAAGAAAGAGGCAAAAATCAAACGTTTAAAATGGAAAATCAATCACAACACCTGCCTTGCCAACGCTTACCTGATCGTATTGTGCAGATATGGGACGAACCTGTTAGAAATCATACCGGCCAGGGAACTCAGGCAAAAGGCGTATCCCAAACGAAATCTGTACATTGTAGGACTGGCAAAAGGATACGAGGACGCCTTGGAGACAGCAGTAAAGATTGTGACAGATGTATATAAAAAAACCGGCGGGTTTGAGGTAAAACGCTTTATCCTGCAGCAAAAGGCAGGTGATGGCCTATGATCCGCACCATCGGGCTGTTCTTCCTGCTCCTGTTAAAAATCCTGGGCTTTACAGCGTTGTTTCTGCTGGCATTTTTTCTGCTGGCCTTTCTGCTTGTCCTGTTTGTCCCGGTCCGCTATCAGGTGCAGGTACACAACGAACGAAGCATGGAACCCGGCAAGCATCATCCGGCGGAAAACCTGCGGGTGCAGCTTCAGGTACACTGGCTGCTGCACCTGCTGCAGATCAAAGCCAGCTACGGGCCGCAGGGCTTCAGCAGCCGGATCCGGGCAGCCGGGATTGATATTCCAAAGGCGCTGGCATGGATCAAAAATAAAAAAGAACAAAAACATAACCGCAGGCGGGCAAAAAAAAGCAGGCAAAAACCAGCAGAAGGCGGCGTGCAGGAGGAATGGAAAACTCCAGACACCACGCAGGCCGGCGAAACAATGCCTGAATCAGCAAAAGGTCTGTCCCAAGCGGATGAAGCAGCGCCGGAAGCAGAAAAAGGCCGGATACAAGCGGACAGAATCGTACAGGAATCGGCAAAAGGGCAGGTACAAGCGGACAGAACCGTACAAGAATCGGCAAAAGGGCAGGTACAAGCGGACAGAATCGTACAAGAATCGGCAAAAGGACAGATACAAGCGGATCAAATCGTACAAGAATCAGCAAAAGGGCAGGTTCAAGCGGATCGAACAGCGGCAGATTCCGCGCAGGATTATAGGGAAACGGGTCATTTGACAGCTGCGGAGGTTGTACAGGAACCGTTTGCAAAAACTGACGCTCAGATTCCGCTGCAGAAGAAAGCATCGGAAAAAGAGGGCCGCCCGGATTCCAAACGAAAGAAACGCAGGAAGAAAAAGAAATCATTTCCAAAGCGAAAAAAAAGCAACACGCAAAAACCGCATCGTCCGTCCGGACCGTCTGAACCGAACCCAGGCATATTCGCCAGGCTCCGCGGCCAGATTGCCCGGGTCCGTAAGGAAATAAAAGACGAAACCAACCGGTATGCTGTCAGCCGCATCTGGAGGGAGCTGTTGAAGATCATCTGCAGCTACAAACCGCGGAAACTGCGCGCAGATATAACCTTTTCCCTGGCAGATCCGGCGCTTACCGGCCAGGCCACCGGCCTAATCAGCCTGCTGCCCTGGATTTACCGTTATCCATGCAGGATCTGCCCGGATTTCACATCTGAGCAGCTATACCTGGAAGGAGAGGTCTTTGCACAGGGCAGGGTCAGCGTGCTTGTCTTTGCCCTGTCCGCCCTGCGTCTTCTGTGCGATAAAACATTCATGCGGACCGTCCGCAGGCTGCTCGGGCGCGGGCAAAAATAAAGTCAGCTTTTGACACCAAGTCCCGAAAACCAAGGGCAAAAAATAAAAAATCTAGGAAAGGAAAAGCTATTTAGATGAAATCCGCAAAATTACAAAAACAAGTAAATGCGGATATGAACAGGATCATCTGGCATATACACGTTTGTATATGTTCTTAATAGCAAGTAATAACATGTCAGACAACAGTTTCAGCTCAACCGTCGCATCCTTATTCCAAGGAATGGACAGTTTTATCACAACCAAGACAGTCGTAGGGGATGCTGTCCACATCGGCGACACGATCATCCTTCCGCTGATCGACGTCACATTCGGCGTAGGCGCAGGCGCGTTCAGCAGTGAAAACAAAAACAACGGCGGAGGAGGCTTAGGCGGAAAGATCACCCCAAGCGCCGTACTGGTCATCCAAAACGGCACGACAAAGCTGGTCAACGTCAAAAATCAGGATGGAATTACAAAGATCCTGGATATGATTCCAGACTTCGTCAATAAATTTACATCCAAAGAAAAAAAGAACGAAGCCGATCCGGAAGCACAAAAAAAGGCGGCTGATGAATTGGAAAGCCAATTGGAAGAAGCGCTCAACGATAAAACAGAATAATTTTGATATTGTGTGGCGTTTTTTGGCTTGCCGATAGAGCTTGATTGGCCAGGGGATGTGGCTAAGCGGACGGCTCTGCGGGCCGGGGATGTAGCTAAGCGGACGACTCTGCGGGCTGTGGCCAGGGGACGCGCCGGGAGACACACCT
>CANOET010000074.1 GCA_947564835.1 uncultured Eubacterium sp.
TAGCGATTAGTTCACCGCAGCGTTGCCCCAGTCCGCCCAAGGTGTGTCTCCGGGCGCGTCCCCTGGCCACAGACCGCAGAGTCGTCCGGTGAGCCACATCCCCTGGCCAATCAAACTCTTTCGGGAAGCCACCCCATCCCGCAGCCAGCAAGTCCGTCCGGCGAGCCATTTTCTCCGCAGCTAACAGTCCCATCCGGCCCCACATTATCGAAAGGTTCACATTCTCTCCTTGCACTTTAACCTATACATAATGTATAATGAGAGTCTCAGAATCACATAAAAAAGTCTGGAAGCCCAGTACACAGAAAGGTACAAAAATGACAAAAAAGAAAGAAAATACAACGAACACCCTATTTAACAACCCGCAAAAGACTTGCCTTTTGGCACAGCAAATGCTTCCCGTGCCTGGCAAACCTGTTTTTCAAATGTCAAATCCGATATGGAAAAAGCCTGTGTGGAAAAAAACGGTTCTGGCCAGTATTCTTGCGGCAGTTAGCACAAGCATAATCTTGACAGGCTGCGGAAAAAAAGAAGAAGAAACGCCTCCGGCGCCTGAAGAACCTCCGAAAGTAGTAGAAGAGACGATCACAGAGGAGGAAACTACACCGGAGGAAGAGACAATTGTTGAAGAAGAGGAACCTGAGGAAACACATGAAGGAGAAGCCAAAAGTTTTTTAACAGGTGAATGGATCGATGAAAACCTGGCAAAGCAGCGTCCGGTTTCTTGTATGATCGGCAATACGGAGTCTGCGCTGCCGCAGTATGGCATCGGGCAGGCGCAGGTGATTTATGAGGCTCCGGTAGAAGGCGGGCTGACGCGTCTGATGGGGATTTTTGAGGATTATAAAGGGATCGAAAAGCTTGGGTCTGTACGCAGCAGCAGACTGTACTATGCTTATTATTCTATGGGATTTGACGCGATTTATCTGCATTATGGGCAGGCTTCTTATGCGCAGGGGTTTTTGGAAAGCGGGCAGATTGATGATTTGAACGGCCTGGAGTATGCGGTGGATCAGGCGGTGATTTATCGGGATAAATCGAAAAAGGCGCCGCATAATGCTTATGCGACGGGCGATGGCCTGGTGGCCGGAGTGGAGCTGAAAAAATACACGGAGGAGTATGCGCAGGATTATCAGGGGCACTATCAGTTTGCAGAGGATGAAAAGCCTGTGGAATTAAGCGGGGAAACGTGCCAGGACGCGGCGGTTGTGCAGCCGGGCTATCAGGTGAATCATCCGTATTTTGAATATAATCCGCAGGATGGCTTATACTATCGTTATCAGTATGGCGCAAAGCAGATCGACGGGAATGATTCCAGCCAGCTTGCCGTAAAAAATGTCCTGCTGCAAAATTCCAGCGTACGGACGCTGGACAGCAACGGATATCTGGAGATTCAAACCACAGGCGAAGGCACCGGCTGGTATATTACAAATGGAAAAGCAGTCGATATCAAGTGGAAACGCGCGGATAACTTTTCTCCAACGAAGTATTATGACAGTGACGGAAAGGAGATCACGTTAAATCAGGGGAAGACCTGGGTCTGCATTACGGATCAGTCACATCCGGACAGGGTGCATATTTATGCAGACGCTGCACAAATGCAGTAAGATCGTGATAAGGATATGGCAAACAGAAACAGAGGTAGAAATAAAAAACAGGATTTTTTAATGCAGGGCGGGGTGCTTGCAGCCGCGGCGGTGTTGGGAAGGGTCATCGGGCTTATTTACCGGATTCCTTTAACATCGATTATCGGGGATTTGGGAAATAATTATTATGGATGTGCGTTTGATATTTATAATATTTTTCTGCTCCTATCTTCGTACAGCCTGCCGATGGCGGTATCCCGGCTTGTATCGGATTACCGTTCCAAAGGGGAGTCCAAAAATGCCTGGCGTGTCTTAAAATGTGCGTTTTTATTTGCAATGTTTGCGGGTGCGGCGGCTTGTATTGTGATTTTTCTGGCTGCCCGGACGATTACGGGGGATATTTTTCGAACGCCGCTTAGTATGTATGCGCTGCGTGTGCTGGCGCCGACGCTGTTTATTACGGCGTTTTTAGGTGTGCTGCGCGGATTTTTCCAGGGCATGGAAAATATGTATCCGAGTGCGGTTTCCCAGGTGCTGGAGCAGCTGGTCAACGCGTTTGTCAGTGTGCTTGCCGCTTATTTCCTGGCGTCTAAGGGCGGACGTATCGGGAAGGTGCTTGCAGATGAAGAAGGCTACCGGGCGGCTTATGGGGCTGCGGGGGCTGCCGTTGGCACGGTTGCGGGCGCGCTTTTTTCCCTGCCGTTTTTATATATTCTGTACAAAGGCTATATCCGCATTTTCCGTAAAAAGATGCGTGGGGAACGCGCGCGCAAGGTACCGTATAATGCGCTGTTTCACCGGATGCTTCTGACAGTGCTGCCGTTTTTGGCGGCGTCTGTGCTGTTTAACATCAATGTCGTGATCGAGCAGGGTATTTTTAAATTTATGATGAAAGACCAGGCAGACCCGGAGCAGATTGCATTATGGTGGGGCGTGTTTTCCGGTAAATTCCGCACGCTGATTAATCTGCCGATTGCAATCGCGGCGGCAATCGGCGCCGCCTGTATTCCGGGCATTACGGCTTCTTTTGTCAGGAAACAGCCGGATGAGGTCGCGGAAAAGGCAGAGCTTGCCATCCGGTTCGCGATGCTGGTGGCGTTTCCGTTTTCGTTCGTGCTGATGCTGATGTCTGCGCCGATTATGGAATTTTTATTTCAGGATACGCAGCCGTTAGCATCCGGGCTGCTGCTTGCCGGGGGTGCGATGGTTATTTTTTATTCGCTGGCGACGGTTACGGCTAGTATTCTGCAGGGGATCGGCAAGCTGCGTACACCTGTGATCCACAGCGGGGTTGCGCTCGCATTGCAGGTGCTGACGCTGGTGCTGCTGCTAAAATATACGAAACTGAATATCTATGCGGTTGTCGCTTCGATGGCGGTATTCGGGGTATGCGTGACGGTGCTGAACCAGATCGCTTTGTACCGCAGCGGTTACTGGGCGCCGGAGTTTATGAAGACTTTTGTGCTGCCGGGGGTATGCGCTTCGATTATGGCTTCGATGGGATGGATTGTGGAAGTCGCGTTAAGCCAGGCGGTCAGCCAAAAATATGTTACGGTGCCGGCTGCGGTTATAACGGGGGTATTTGTGTACCTGTTTTTATTGGTGATCCTGCGGGCGATGACACCGGAGGAGATGCGCCAGTTTCCGGGCGGGAGGCGGTTATCGAAAATAATGAAACGGCTGATGCGCAGTTCTGCATAGCTGCAAAGGGGGAATATTTATGGCATTTGATCAGAGCCATCGGATGGGTATCCAGCAGTTTAAAGCGGATATTGCATTCCGGTCACTGATGGAGGGGATGGATGAAAATCTGTATGTCATCCCAAAGTATCAGCGAAAGTATCGCTGGACAAAAAAACAGGCAGTCTGTTTAGCCGAGTCTCTGATCTGCGGACTGCCGATCCCTCCGATTTATACGTGCAGAAATAAGAATAACCAGCTGGAAATCCTGGATGGCCAGCAGCGGATGATTAGTCTGTTTTTTTATTATATCGGAAAATGTCTGGACCGCGGAATAAATAAAGTCGCTGATTTTTCAGAGCCTGTAATGGAAAACGAATCTTTTAGGGAAGCGTTAGAGCGGCAGTGTTCTTTAGAAATATTCCATGTTGATTTGGAGGACAGCGAAGGGAATTTGATAAATATGGATTATGCCGGACTTCCTTTGGAACAAAAGAGAATCATTGATTACACAACAATTACAGTTGTAGAGATTAAAATTAATGAGGAAGCATACAGATTCTCTGTGATTCGAAAGATTTTTGCTAATTTGAATGCAGGCGGTACTGTTTTGACGAAACAAGAGTTAAGAAATGGAATCTATACGAGTCCCTTTTATGAAATGCTTTGGGACATCAATAAGCATAACAGACAGTGGCGGATGATATGGGGAAGAGAATCTGATACAGAAGAGGACATGGCTTTTTTACTTAGGCTGTGCATGTTAAAAAAATATGTTCATATAAAACAAATTTCCGGCTCTGATTTTGACGTTACGTTTGAGGACGCTCGAAAATCCGAAGTGTTTGTAAGTTTTGACGATCAGATGGATCAATTTTCTGATGAATCCTGCTATTTTGAGGAAGGTCAGATTGAAGAATATAAAAACAGCCTGCTTACTTTTTTTGAATTATTCAAAGGGGATATTCCTATGTATCAAGGTATTGTAGAAAGTTTCTATATAGTATTTGAAAAACTATATGTCCGCAAACCTATCACATTTGTTGACTGTGAGACAATACACAAAGATGATGTCTATAATCAATATAATCGAATTGAGGGATGGTTTAGCTCGATAGTTAGTATGAAAGGAAAGTGGAAAAGGGTATATGAAATTTGGGCTGGAGTCCATGCGGTACATCGTTCAAAAGATTGCTGAAGGGGAATTACCATACCAGGATCATGTGGTGATAGGGGATAATTCAAGCGGAAAAACTTTGCTGCTGAAGCTTTTTCTTGAAAAAAACGGCAAAAGTGGCAATATCTACTTTATAGATGCAGTCAACCGCAATTTTGACACGAAAATGGTTACACAAACAGAAATAAAGCCGGATTATGGGAAAATGATCTTAAAGACCCGGCTTCAGCAGGATTACTTTAACTTAAAAGACTCTTTCAATTGTTTTGGAACTTATACAGAACGTGTGGAAATACTTTACAAGGCGTATGAAAACGAAATCCAGGACTTGTTTTATGAACTGACGAAAGACAGATTTCAAATTTTACAGGACGACCCATTCGGTGAAGTGGATTTTGGAAGTGGCCATGGGCTTCTTTCAAGTGGTTATCAGGCTATTATACGTATTTTATTAGAACTGCTGTATTTTCAGGATATGGAGGTTCGGAGAAAACAGCTGGCCGATGCATGGGTAGTGGTGGATGAACTGGACGAATTTCTGTCTCCAAGATATGCGTCTGTGATTCTGTATTTTTTGAAAAAAGCATTTCCATGGAGCAAGTGGCTGATCACCACACATTCCTGTGACCTGGTCGCAAATGCCAGGGATGCGAATTTGATCATACTGGAAAACAGTGACTGTGAGATTTCAGATATCAATGATTATTCCACGATATCGCAAGTGCAGGTGATCTTTGAAAGGTTATTTGGAAAAGTCCCTTCCTCAGTATCTGAGGTGGAACGGATGTTAAGGCGGCTGCTGAATAACAAAATGAGCCATGCTTGGGGAACACAAGATGAAGCATATCTGAAACAGCTGGAAAAGCAGCAGCTGACAGCCTCACAGCAGCTGATCCTGCGTCAGATTCAGGAATGGTGAAAAAATGGAAGAACTTTTACTAATTCAAATCCCGCAGTTCAGGCCGGAATATCACCCGGATAAAACCTATGGGTACCAAAATAAAAAAGAGAAAGCGAACCTGACAGCTGTGCTGGAAAAAAGTACAGGAGGATACTGTATGTATTGTTTTTCGCGCATTCGTGTAGATCAGAAATTATGTGCAAATTTAGAACATGCTATTGAAAAGACGCAGTCGGAACAATTAATGGAATGTATCCCTGATATTGGTATCGCCTGCCTGACATGCAACCAGTCTTGGAAACGTTTTGGAGAAAAGAAACGAAAATTACCGAGAGAAATCATTCAATATTTTGAACATCAATGTGAATGTTCTGCAGATAACCGGAAACAATGTAAAACCCCTTGTAAGGCGTTAAGGGAATTACAGGAAATCTACACCAGCCAGAAGGATGCACAAATGCTGCTTCAGCCTATGGGAATAAAAGGCAGCGACACAGGACAGGATCTTGCCATGCAGTACAATATTTTGACGATGGAATTTGAACCAGCAATCGACCAGTACGATTATTCGGATAAGGAATTGCATTTTATTGACTTACATATAAAAAGATTCCATTTAAACGATCCAAAGTACCGATCCAAAGAGCTGTTTAATTTTGTAAAGATTGTGATTGATCAGGGCGGAAAAATGCCAGTTTACGAAAATAATAACCTTATCGCGGAATTGTTCAGGAAAAAACTGTCAGGAGCAACACCAGAAGAAATCCTGAAAATCTGTGAGAATATTTACAAAATCACATTTCTCAGAATGCAGGGAATCTAAAAAAACAAAATTGCTTATTTTTTCTAAAATGATATGAATAAAAGGGAGCCGCCCCGTGCATACTTTTTTGTAAATCAGACTTTAAACCGATGGAATACAGCAATGGAGGTTAGTATGAATCACAAAAAAAGTATGCGGATCTTCTGGCTGTCGCTTTTCCTGCTTGTTGCTGCAGGTACGGCGATTATAGCAGTGGTGCAGTATCAGTCACATAGAAAAGAAATCAGCAAAGCCTATGGCGAACAGGAAAGCAGCGGGCAGGCGGCATCGGCGGCGCAGCCCGAAACGGAACCGGACACGGTGCGCCAGGGAACGATGGCGTCTGCCGTTCCGCATCCGAATGTGCAGCGGGAAAATACAGCCGCGGAACCAAAGACCCAGCCGGTAAACGGAAATGCGGTCGAGTACCGGTTTGAATTAAAAGTGGTGAACGGATATTTGGATGTGTATCATTATCATACCGATAACCTGTTTTTTCACACCGGGATACCATACAGCGAGACGACGGTCCAGCAGCGGCAGGAGCTGGAAAACGGGAAGTATTTTATTAATGAGCAGGAATTGTACGGATATCTGGAAAGCTGTACAAGCTAGTGGAAAAAGGAGTACAAGGATGAAAAAAGCAACCATTTATGACGCGGCTATCATCGGTGCGGGGGCGTCCGGCCTGATGGCCGCGGTTACGGCTGCCCGGGCAGGTGCAAAGGTCTTGTTGCTGGAACATATGGATCAGGCAGGCAAAAAAATCCTTGCGACCGGAAATGGAAAATGTAATTATACGAATCTGGATCAGAGCCTGGAAGCTTATTATTGTGAAAGCCCGGGTTTTGTAGGGCAGGTATTGCGCCGCTTTTCGCACCATGATACGATCCGTTTTTTTGAAGAACTCGGGATCCGTCCGGTTCAAAAAAACGGGACGTGTATCTACCCGGAGAGCGGACAGGCTGCATCGGTCAGGCAGGTATTGTTAACGGAGGTGCGGCGTCTGCACATTCCGCTGTATGTATCCGCCGGTATCCGCAGCATACATAAAGTACAAGGGATCCGTATCGGAGAAAATGTTGATCCGCAGCTTTTTGAGCTGGAAACAAAAGAACAGCCTGTTTACAGCCGTAACTGTATACTGGCTGCCGGCGGGCAGGCGGCAAAAAAGACGGGAAGCGACGGCAGCGGTTTTCTCTATGCGAAGCAGCTTGGGCATTCGGTCCGAAAGCCGCTGCCTGCATTGGTTCCGCTCCTGGCGGATGATAGAACATGGAAGCTTCCCGCAGGCATCCGCATCAGCTGCACGGCAGCGTTATATGTGGACGGGGCGTTAAAGGCGCAGGAGCAGGGAGAACTGCAGATCACAGATTACGGGATTTCCGGCATTGTGGTTTTCCAGTTCAGCCGGATTGCCGCAAGGGCTCTGGCGGAGGGCAGGCAGGTACATGTCTTATTGGATTGGAAGCCGATGGAGACAGAAGCAGGGCTAGCAGCCTATTTGGCAGCGCGTTTTTCCAGCCGGTATCATGCAGGGCAGACGGTGCAGGAGTGTTTGACGGGATTTTTGCCTGATAAGCTGATTCCGGTTGTCTGCAGACGGGCCGGGATCCAGCCGGAGGAACCATGCGGCGGATGCGCAAAGAAGCAAAGCAAACGGCTGGCTGCGCTTTTAAAAAACTATGAGGTGTGCATTACGGGCACGAAAGGCTTTGATGCGGCGCAGGTAACGTCCGGGGGTGTTCCAGTGCAGGAAATTGATGCCGGGAGTATGGAATCGAAAATCGTGCCGGGGCTATATTTTGCGGGTGAAATCATAGATGTGGATGCGAAGTGCGGCGGGTATAACCTGCAATGGGCATGGGCAAGCGGTTATGCGGCTGGGAAGAGTATACGGGCCGCGGATTTATGATAGATGGCTAATTTTTACAATTTTGAAACATTTTTGCGTTATACTTTTTATTATTTGAAAAGGAAGTGCAAAAAATTGGCTGAAATACTAATTGTTGAGGATGAGTTATCCATTAATGAATTGATACGCAGAAATCTGAGCCTTACAGGGCATCACTGCACGCAGGCTTTTGATGGATTATCCGCAGTTCAATTACTGGAAAAGGAACGGTTTGATCTGGTTGTGCTGGATATTATGCTGCCCGGGCTGGACGGTTACCAGGTGTTTGAAAGGGCCTCCAAAACGCCCGCCATTTTTCTGACAGCGAAAAGCGAATTGACCGATAAGCTGAAAGGGCTGGCTATGGGTGCGGATGATTATCTGACAAAGCCTTTTCAGATGCTGGAGCTGGCGGCAAGGGTGGAAGCGGTGCTGCGGCGGACAAAAAAGGCTGAGTCAGAATTTATTATGGGTGATTTGAAATGTGATTTTGACAGGCATCAGGTTTTTCTAAATGGAACAGCTGTCGAATGTACGCCCAAAGAATATGAGCTATTGGAGGTACTGATTAGAAACCGGAACATTGCCCTTTCCAGGGAAAGGCTGTTAGACATGGTATGGGGATATGATTTTGACGGGGGTACCCGTACCGTGGACGTCCATATCCAGAGGCTGCGCCATAAACTACATTTGGAAAATCATATCAGGACAGTCTATAAATTGGGATACCGATTGGAGGTTCATGAATGAAAAAAAAGATTTTTTTCGCTGCGCTGGCTCTTTTTCTGGTGTTCCTCAATTCGATGATTCTGATTGTTTCCATTGTAATCCTTGAGGACAAGCTTTCAGCTGTCCGGGAAAAATGCCTGGCAGAGCATTATGTCGTCGCGTCATCCCTGCTCGGAGATATGCAGGCGCTGGAGCTAAGAGGCGAGAATGCCAAAGAAAATATAGATAATCTGATGCGTTTGTATTCGCGTTATCTGCAAGGGAGGGGAAACGGACTGGCAGTGTCTTTTTCAGGGGAATGGATATACACAAGCCCTGCATTTTCAATGGAAGAAAACAGGATGTTTCCAGCGGATACAGAATATTATCAGGAACGGCTTGTTTACATGAAAAACGGGAAACATCCGGTACTTTGCGTTTACGGCAGTTTTCCGGCTCCATGGCAGGACTACGGGCTTATGTATGTTGGAAACCTGAGTGATGTCATCCAGTCATGGCGCCATACGAAAAACAGGCTGTTTCTCACAGGTGCTGCGGTAATACTTATCATGTCGTTTTTTTTATTTCAATTTCTGAATATTATATTTCGCCCGTTAAGGCAGATTTCCAGTACTTCCGCGAAAATAGCAAACGGAAATTATGGCAGCAGGATTATCGTTTGCGGAAAGGATGAGATTTCCAGTGTAGCACGCAATTTTAATCTTATGGCAGAACAGATCGAACACCAGATTCAGCAGCTTGAGGATGCCACAGAGCAAAAACAGCAGTTTATTGACAATTTTTCCCACGAATTGCGGATTCCGTTGACTGCAATTTACGGATACGCGGAATATATCCAAAAAGCGCTTGTCTGCGAGGAGGAACGCTATGAATGCACGCAGTTTATCATGTCAGAGTGCAGCAGGCTTCAAAATATGGCCTATCAGCTTCTCGATATGGCATTGCTTGGCAGGGATGAAAGGAAGGATAGTGACTGTTCCGTGAAAGAGCTTTTTGCGGAGTCAGAAAAGGCGATGCATGTGAGGGCGGCAAAAAAGCACATACGGCTCATCTATGTATTGCCTCAAAATTACATTGTAAAGGGAAATATGGAGCAGCTTTTGATTCTGATTAATAACCTGGTTGATAATGCAATCAAAGCAAGCCGGCAGGAAGAGGAAATACGCATCTGCGCCTATGCAGAGGAATCTAAGATTGTAGTAGTTGTCGAGGATCATGGGATTGGCATGGATAAGGAGCACATCGCGCATATCCGGGAGGCTTTTTACCGTATTGATAAAGCACGCAGCCGCGCGGCCGGCGGGGCAGGGATCGGGCTAGCGATCTGCGAAAGGATTATACAACTCCATCATGCAGATATGTCCTTTATTTCTGAATCAGGGGCAGGAACGGTTGTGAAGCTGTCGTTTCCTGTGTAGGGGCTTAAAACGGCTTTTTGCGTAAAATGGGTGGCTAACCAGTATCTTTTGGGAAGCCCCAAAATGTGAATTATTTTACAAATCCGCAATAAGTTTGATATTTTTTGGATATAGAAAGGTTTTATAGTGTATCTGTCAAAACAATTAGAAAGGAGTTTCACTATGAAACAAAGAAACATGTTAAAATTGTCAGCAGCAACATTTGTCATGATTGGCACAGGTATGATACTCTTTCATTCGGCGGCGGAAATGACTTTGGCGGCGAAATACAAAAAGATGGAGAAAATACCGACCAGTTACCAGGTTTCGGATAATTTGGACACAACGCGGCCGAAATCTGTAAAAAAAGGGGAAGGAGGCAAAAAAGCAAGCTATTCTGTAAGCATGGACAGTCTGAATACCGGAACGCCTACAGATACAGATTTAACGATGAAAGAGGCGGCAGAAGCAGGAGCAGAATATTTAAGACATATTTACGGATTGGATTTGGAAGGTGCCTACGTATACATGAGCTATGATTCAGGGACGCAGACTTTCCCGCGTGCTTTCTGGGCAGGCGATGTTCTGTTTGAGAAAGAGCAGACGCCTGAGAGTACAAGGTGGACGTACATGATCGATGCTGTGACAGGAGAGCTTTTCAACATTTGCTATGGCAGGCAGTTGGAGGTAAGCGTTCCGCTTGGTTATGATGCGGCGCTGGAAAAAGACTATCGTATCTATGCGAAACTTGCGAAAAAGAAAGTTGAAGAATGGAAGCTGGTCGATGAACCAGTAGACAAGGTAGAATATAACTGCCAGGGATATTCCGGAAATGATCCGACGATTTCAGTGGATGTTATCAGCAAAAGCGGGAAAATTGTTAATATGACATTTTCGCGGTATGACCAGACGTTTTTAGGGGCCATTACGGATACTTCGCGGAAAGTATCGGAATCTGTGCTGGACAGCATACTTGGAGATGCGGAGGATCTAAATGCACAGTCTATGGGAGCGGAAAAATAGCGGGTTGATTTAAAAATGAACTAAAATTAGAAAAGCGTTTGTTGGAATAAAACCAATGAACGCTTTTTGGCGGCTTAGCTTGACAAATTGAAATCCCTGTGTAAAAATAAAAAACAGACAATCGTCAGGACAAGATGTATCTGGGTTACAGTTCACACCTGTCCAAAAAGCAGGACAGCTACGAACTGTAACGGCATCCAGCCCATGGAAAGTTCGCCTTCGGCGTAGGGCTGGATGCCTGGCAGGCCACGTTCTTTGGCCTTGTCCAAGCAGCAAGTGCTTGAACAAGGTGTGGACAGTAACGTATTTGGTACTGCGTTGTGCAATTAATCAACGCAGTACCAGCAGAGGGGTGCAAAGTTTTTTATGATACGTATTCAGCAAATAAAAGTGCCTGTCCGGCATGAAAAAAAGGACATTGAACATAAAATCCGCAAGCTGCTTCATCTTAAGCAGACAGAAGCGCTGGAGTTTGAGATCTGGAAGCAGTCCATAGATGCAAGGCGCGGCCGGGAGCCGTCTTACGTATATACGGTTGATGTTGACCTTCAAATGAAACCAGAGCAGGAGAAGAAGTTTGTTCAAAAGGTTCACAATAAAAACATGATGTTAACTCAAAGGGAAAAATACACATTCCCAACCAGAGGCACCCAAAAGCTGCAGCACCGGCCGGTCATTGCCGGGAGCGGGCCGGCGGGGCTTTTTTGCGCGTATCTGCTTGCCAGCCATGGCTTCCAGCCGCTGGTGATCGAACGCGGAAAAATGGCGGAACGGCGGAAACAGGATGTGGAACGGTTTTGGATAGACGGTTGTTTGGATCCTTCTTCCAATGTGCAGTTCGGCGAAGGCGGAGCTGGTACGTTTTCTGACGGAAAGCTGAACACGCTGGTTAAGGATACGGCCGGACGCAGTCGTTTTGTTCTGGAGACGTTTGTGCAGCATGGCGCGGACAGCCATATTTTGTATCAGAACAAACCGCATATCGGGACGGACCGTTTGATTTCGGTCGTAAGCAGCCTGCGGGAAGAGATTATCCGGCTGGGCGGGGCTTTTTGCTTTGAGACCTGCCTCAAAGAAATCATTGTGGAAGACGGCAGGCTTTGCGGGATACTGGCAGAAACGGCAGGTCAGATACGCCGGATTCCTGCGGAGCTTCTCGTGCTGGCGATCGGCCACAGCGCGCGGGATACCTTTGAGATGCTGTACCGAAAGGGGCTTCCGATGGAGGCAAAACCGTTTGCCGTCGGTTTCAGGGTTGAGCATCCGCAGGAAATGATAGACCTGCATCAGTATCACGGCGCCGGCAGAGACAGCCTTCCTGCGGCTTCTTATAAGGTGACGGCATCCTGTACGGACGGCACGGGGCGGCAGCGGGGGATCTATTCCTTTTGCATGTGTCCGGGCGGTTATGTCGTAAATGCTTCTTCTGAAAAAGGGATGCTTGCAGTGAACGGCATGAGCTATCAAAAGCGGGACGGCAAAAACGCGAACAGCGCGGTTATTCTTTCCGTTACGCCGGATGATTTTCCGGGCGGCGCCGGCCATCCGCTCAATGGAGTGTTGTTTCAGCGGGAATTGGAAAAACGGGCATATATGCTTGGAAAAGGGCGGATTCCGCAGCAGCTTTACGGAGATTATAAAATCGGGCGGATTTCGCAGGCATACGGGGATTTTGCTTCGCAGACGAAAGGGGCATGCACCTTTGCAGACCTCGGGCAGCTGTTGCCGGCAGGGATGCAGGAAGCGTTTATCAGCGGCATGGAACAGTTTGCAGGCCATCTTCCGGGCTTTGACCGTTATGATGCCATTTTATCCGGTATCGAAAGCCGTACCTCTTCTCCGGTGCGGATCGTAAGGGACGGGCAGTATCAGAGTATCGCCAGGGGGATTTACCCGTGCGGAGAAGGGGCTGGTTACGCAGGCGGGATTATGTCGGCGGCAATGGATGGGATGAAGGTGGCGGAAGCGATCGGGAAAACGTATCGCTAGTACAACGTTGTGCAAGGAACGGTAAATACAGTACCAGGCAGAAGGGATGCTGCAGAAAGGATGGCATGATGATGGACCGCGGCAAAAAGAAGCTTCCGATCGGAATTGAAAATTTTGAAGAATTGCGTACGGAAGATTTTTATTATGTGGATAAGACCGGTTTCATCCGGGAACTGCTAGCCCATTGGGCAAAGGTGAATCTTTTTACACGTCCGCTGAGGTTCGGAAAATCCCTAACTATGAGCATGCTGCACAATTTTTTTGATCCATGTACGAACAAAGAAGTTTTTGACAGGCTGCAGATTTCAGAGGAAACGGAGCTTTGCAGAAAATATATGGGAAAATTTCCGGTAATACTGATTTCCATGAAAGGAATCAATGCTGCAACCTATGAAAAGGCGGTCGATATGGCCGTCCGGGTGATCCGCTCAGAAGCAAGGCGGTTCCAGTTTCTTCTGGAGAGCAGGCGTCTTACTTCTTTTGATAAGGAAGCCTTTGCGGAACTGCTGCGGGAAGATATGAGTGAAGCTGCCTTATGCGGCAGCTTAAAAGTCCTTTCAGAGCTTCTGGAAAAACATTATGGCTGCAAGGTAATCCTGCTGATCGATGAATATGACGTACCGCTGGAAAAGGCATTTGAACGCGGTTACTATGAACAGATGGTGCTGCTGATCCGGAATATGCTGGAACATGCGTTAAAGACGAACGACAGCCTTAAATTTTCAGTGTTGACCGGATGTATGCGCATTTCAAAAGAAAGTATTTTTACAGGGCTGAATAACCTGAAGGTGTTGTCTGTAGCAGAAGTGCAGTTTGATGAATTTTTTGGATTTACAGACAAAGAAGTCAAACAAATGCTGGGCTATTACCATCTGCTGGACCATTATGAAGAGGCAAAAGACTGGTATGACGGCTACCAGTTTGGAAATGCAAACGTATATTGTCCCTGGGATGTGATTAATTACTGTGATGCCCTGCAGGCAGACCCGGATACGTATCCCCAAAATTATTGGTCCAATACGAGCAGTAACGAGGCAGTCAGGCGTTTGATCCAAAAATCGGACAAAGCATCGGCCAGGCGTGAAATAGAACAGCTGATTGCCGGGGAAGCCATCCGAAAAGAAATCCATCCGGAACTGACTTATCCGGATATGTATGCGTCTGCGGAGAATCTATGGAGCGTTTTGTTTACAACCGGTTATCTGACGCAGAGGGGGAGGCCGCAAGGGGACAGTTACTGTCTTGCAATTCCGAATATGGAGATCCGCAAAATTTTTACGGCACAGATTATGGAGCTTTTCAGGGAACGTGTACCTGAAAACGGAGAAGCGCTGAAAGAATTTTGCGGGGCGCTACGGGACGGTGATCCAAAGCGTGTGGAAAAACAGCTGCTTGCATATTTGAAACGGACAATCAGCATCCGCGATACGTTTGTGAAAAAACAGCTGAAAGAAAATTTTTATCATGGGATCTTATTAGGGATTTTGGGATATCAGGATACCTGGAGTGTTTCTTCGAATAAAGAATCCGGAGACGGATACAGCGATATTTTTGTGGAAACAGAAGACGGGGAAACCGGTATCATCATCGAATTAAAATATGCGCAGGACGGAAAACTGGACGAGGCATGCCGGGGAGCGTTGGAGCAGATTGCAGATCGCAGGTATGAAGAAGAGCTTCTGGAGGAAGGGGTCTTGCATATTTTGAAGTATGGGATTGCGTTTTATAAAAAGAAATGTATGGTAGTGCTTGCAGATGACGGGGACCAGGTCGTCTAAACGGTTATGGTTCCCGAAAGATTTTGGTTAGCCCGGGGGATGTGGCTATCCGGACGGATGTTTTTTATTTTTTTCTTGCACTCCGCAGCACTCTGCGCTATAATAGGGACAGTTTCCTGAGTTTTGCAGATGATTGAGTAAAAAAAGCTCTGGACTCCTTATAAATACTG
>CANOET010000075.1 GCA_947564835.1 uncultured Eubacterium sp.
ACCGCAGCGTTGCCCCAGTCCGCCCAAGGTGTGTCTCCCGGCGCGTCCCCTGGCCGCATCCCGCAGAGTCGTCCGGTTAGCCACATCCCCTGGCTAACCAAGATCTTTCGGGAAGCCAAAAAAACGCAACGAATGCAATATCAAAAGTGTTTCTTTTCTGGTTCATCCCGGTTAGTCACATGCACATCCACCTGCGGAAACGGAATCTCCACCCCATTCTCATCAAACACCAGCTTAATCGCCTCCAAAGTATCCCACTTCGTCTGCCAATAATCCTCCGATCTAACCCAAAACCGGCATCCAAGCACCACACTGCTGTCCCCAAGCTCCGACACGAACACATTCACAGGCTGATCTTCCAATTTACGTGTTTCTTTTTCCGCTAATTCCCACAACAGCTGCTTTGCTTTTTTCAAATCCGCACTGTAAGCTATCCCAACCAAAAGATCCACGCGTCTTGTCTGCTGGCCCGTAACATTGACTATTGCACCGTCAGCCAGCCTGCCGTTTGGAATCATTACCGTCTGGTTATCCGCCGTCTGGATCCTTGTATAGAACGTAGAAATCTCTTTTACAGTCCCCTCATGCCCGGTTTCCCCTGATATAATATAATCGCCCACATGAAAAGGCCCTAACAGCAGAATCAGCACCCCGCCTGCAAAGTTTGCCAGGCTGCCCTGCAGGGCAAGTCCCAGTGTCAGGCCCGCAGAGCCTAAGAGCGCGATTACAGAAGCTGTTGTGATGCCGAACAAAGTCAGGATCGTCAGCCACAGGATAAAGTACAGGCAGTATTTGCTTACAGAATCTAAAAACTGGCGGACGCCGATATCCACGCTCCTGTGCTCCAGGGATTTGCGCAGGAGATTCCTGATAAAGGTAATGACACGTTTACCGACCAGATATAGCAACGCTGCCAAAAGCAGCTGCACAGCGAAGTTTATAATACCTGGAACGAGGTCCTCGAGATATTTTTGGACGGCGTTTTTATCTACTTTTTGCAGATTTTCAATACTTTCTGTAATAATCGATGATTCCTGTGCGGTCAGCATATACATCCACCCCTAACTGTCTAATGCATGGATGAACAGCCCGCTTCTTAGTTTCGGTTCAAACCACGTCGATTTCGGCGGCATTAACAGTCCGGCGTCAGCCACTGCGAACAGTTCGGAAATATCCGTCGGATACAGGGCAAATGCAACCGCACAATCTGCCGCCACCCGCCGTTCCAGTTCATCCAGGCCGCGGATACCGCCTACAAAATCAATCCTTGCGTCTGTCTTCGGATCATGGATACCAAGCACCGGTTCCAGCAGCAGGTCCTGCAGCAAAGAAACGTCCAGGCTTTTGACCGGATCTTTTGGAACGTCGGCGGCACGCACGGTACACAGATACCAGCTTCCGTCCAGGTACATGGAAAAATCGCCTTTCTTCTTCGGCCTGCGCTCCCTGCCCGCAGCTTTTCTGATGTCAAAAATCTTTGCCGCCTCTGCCAAAAACTCATCTGCCGTCCTGCCCGCCAGATCCTTAACAACCCGGTTATAATCCATAATAAGCAGCTGGTCGTCCGGAAACAAAACGGATAAAAAATAATTGAACGCTTCCTTACCGGTATAGCCCGGATGTGCCTCTCTGCGCTGCAGCCCGACTTTGACCGCGGACGCAGCACGGTGATGGCCGTCTGCGATATAAACGGCCTGCATGGTTAAAAACGCCTGATACAC
Organism: uncultured Eubacterium sp.; assembly: GCA_947564835.1. Lineage (GTDB taxonomy): Bacteria > Bacillota > Clostridia > Lachnospirales > Lachnospiraceae > Eubacterium_J. Next base: position 1,722 of record CANOET010000075.1, read on the forward strand.
CGTCTGTATCCGGTCATCTTCCTCCATTACAAAAACCCGGTGGCGGATGCCGTCGCCAGAGAGGAAATCATACAGCGGTTCTTTTTGCATCGTATCCGCTACCGCCCGGCTGACTGCCGCGTTTTTGCGGTACGCCAGAAAAATAGGGCCGGTCTGTGCATTGCATACGTCAACATGCCGGATCCGGTCGGCTTCTTTTTCCTCGCGCGTATTTTCGTGCTTTTTAATCACCCCATTTAAATAATCATCCATAGAAGCACAAGCTACAATACCCGTCTGCGTTCTGCCGTCCATCGTCAGCTCATAGATATAATAACACGGTTTTTCCTCCCTGACAAAAGTACCGTCCGCAATTTTACCCCATAGCAGGTCATGCGCTTTTTGATATACTTTTTCATCATACATATCCATATCATCCGGAAACTGTGTTTCGGGGCGGTCGATGTTTAAAAAAGAATCCGGGTTCTTCTCAGTCTCCTGTTTTGCTTCCTGTCGGTTATAGACATCGTATGGAAGCGCCGCGATGCCTGCTGCTTTTTCCCTGCAGGGACGAATGCAGGGAAATGGTCTGATATCTGCCATTTGTATCTCCTTTCGGGTGTTTTTTCCAAGTATTTCTATTATAACGTGACAAAACGGATACGTCAAATGAAGCTTTCTGAACGCTGTTGATAAAGACAGTCCATTTTGGTTTCCCGAAAGATCTTGGTTAGCCACATCCCCTGGCTAATCCGGATCTTTCAACTACACCCGCGTAAAAACAATCTCCGGCAGCAAAATCACACTCACTTCCCTGTCCTCCTTCCCCTTCCAGGTAACCACAAACCGCACCTTCGCCCGCACGGCCCGATATCCCTGCCTGCTCAGCCCGCGGATCTCTCCCAGATATTTTTTTGAAAAAGTAACGACCCGCTCCCCATCCAAAGACAGCCCGGCACCGTCCGCGTCCACAGACAGCTCCATCCCGCTGTACATTTGCAGCATCTGCCTTTGCCTGCCCCGAAAGCGCCCCAGTACGATGTCCTTATGCGAAAGCTGCGAAAGGATCTCTTCCGCCTGCGGATAATCCGCCGTATCGGTCACTTTTTCTAACCCTGCCGACACGATCCCATCCAGGCAGTCTGTATTGCAGAACAGGTACAGCTCCCGCTTTGCCCTGGTAATGCCCACATAAAGCCTGCGCCGGTCCTCGTCATCCGATAGCTGCATCTGGTTTAACAGCAGGACGACTTTGTCAAATTCCTTTCCTTTTGATTTGTGGATCGTAGAGACAACGATTGTTTCCTGTTCTTTTTCATAAAAATCTTCCAGCTTTGATTCCCGTAAAAACTCTTCCAGGTCGGTGATGTATTTTTTCGGGCTGATCTTGGCAAAGGTATCCAGCAGGCTGGTGCAAAGCGGCAGGCATTCGCTTTTCGCATAGCGTCTGCGCAGTTCGTTTACGGCCTCTTCCCATATGTCCCCGCTGATCACGGGCAGCTTTTCTTTTTTTCTAAGTACTTGGAGAAAATACTGGATTTCTGCCAGGCTGCCCAGCGGGAAGCCTTCGTTGGTCTGCATCAGCTTTGCTTTCTTTTTGTGTAAGGCCAGCAGGGCAAATACTCTCAGCGCTTCTTCATTGGTATTGGTCAGTACACAGACCGTGCCGCTTGTTCCCGCCTGGCGGCTGGCGGCAGGTTCTTTTGCTATTTTTATCAGATGGTTGACGATAGGCTGTTCTAAATTACGGCTGCGGCAGCGGATCAGCCGGACCACGCCGTCGTCCGGCTGCACGGGCTGCACCGGCTGCTGTTTCATCCGTTCGGTAATGCACGACGCAAACGCGTTGGCAAATGCCACAATCCGGCGGCTGCTGCGGTAGTTTTCCAGCAGGTCATACCGCCTGGAGCCGCGCTGGCGGGCAAATTCCTGGAAATATTTGGAGTCGGAGCCGCGGAAACGGTAAATATTCTGGTCATCATCCCCAACGGCAATGACGCGCATGTCCTCATTTTTCTCGATCATTGCCCAGATCAGGGCCGCCGCGTCCGCATCCATATCCTGCGCTTCATCAATGACTATAACCGTCTTTGTGATTTTGCCTGCTTCCGCTTCCCCGTTTCTGATCTGCCTGGCCGCGTCCGCCACGACCTGGTCCATGCCTTCTGTCTTGCCGATTTTTCCAAGCAGGTCAAAGCAGAAGGAATGAAAGGTCTTGATCTCTACATACGAAGCCGCATTCCCAATCAGCCCGTGCAGGCGCTGTTTAAATTCCGTAGCCGCTGCCCTTGAAAAGGTAACCATCAAAAGCTGTTCGCTCCTGACATCCTCCAGCTGCAGCAGCGCCGCCAGCTTATGTACAAGTACCCGTGTCTTTCCGCTGCCGGGGCCTGCCGCCACAAGCAGGTACTGTGACTTATGATCCAGGACGATCTCTCTTTGCGCTTCGGAGAGGTCCCCAAACAGCAGCTGGTATTTCGCAGGTGTAAGGTTGCGTCCAATCTGCAGCAGGCGTTCCCCTTCAAAATATTTTTTCAGGAATTTCTGATAGTCCATCTGGAAATAATCGCTGACAAAGCCCTGCGCCTGGACGCTGTCTTTTACCATCAGCCCCGCATATTCCCCGACGATATGGATCTGCTGGATTTTTTGTTCGTAAAACTGACTGAGCTGTTTGTAATCTTCCTTTTTATAGAGAATCTTGTTGTTCATAACCAGGCGCCGGATCTCCATGCTGTTATACAGCACTAAAAAACCGCCTTCCAGCCGGATCGCGTCGATTTTTGACAAATACAGCAGCGCGTCTTCGATTTCTTTTTCCGAAACCGGCCGTTTGGGGATTTTGCTTTCTTCAAATGCTTCTTTTAATTCCAGCACGGAAAACAGCACCAGCGCTTCCTCCCCGTCTGCGGCCTTTTTACTGTCTGCGGCCTCGGGCTCCTTCTGATACAGGTATCCGGTCAGAAAGGACGCGATTTCCCTGCGGCGCTGCATATTTTTCCAAAGCTGCCCAAGCGGCGCCTCCGGTATAAAATGGATCCGGTCACTGGAGCCGTCCAGCGTTTTTTTGATCTGGTTTTGGATGGTCCAATAATAAAAAACCGTGCGGATCGCCTGGACACTGCTGCGCCGGATCCCGTTTGCAAGCGCCAGCTCATTTAATTCCTTCAGATTGACGCTGCCGCCTTCCTCTTTTAAATTTTTCAGCAAAAACGCTTCTATCGCTATGTATTTATTCAGCTCGTTCTGCGCATGGTTTTTTGCCCTCTCCCTGGCATCGCGGCGGATATAAGCGGTCAGATCCCTGGTATCCGCAAGGATTCCTTCCTGACGCAGCAGCTGGACCGTATCAATCACGTCTGTCTTGGGAATCCCCAGAATATCTGAAATATAATCAATTCTGGACTCCGCCTCGTCGTTGCCGGCCTTTGCAATGCTCCGCCTGGAAATCAGCATCTGCACAATCCGCTTTGCATATTCCCTGCTGCGGTCATCCATCCGGCCGGACTGTTCGATCTTTTTGGCGGCTTCGGCCATATTCGGGACTAAAATGCTGGTCGCATATACATGCGGCACGTTTTTTCCGCGCTTAAGATACCCTGCATTTTCCAACGCCTGCACGGCTGTCTTTACTCGTGTTTCCAAATCCATGACCGTTTCCTCCCAGCCCGCCTTTCTTGCAAGCTCCAGCGGGGAACGCCGGATTACGCTCCGCTTTCCGGAAAGCTCTTTTACCGCCTTCCAGACCTGCTGGATCTCCTGGAAGCTCATCTTCGTCTGATTCAGCAAAATAAAATGCTTGTCCAGGTCATTTTCATCAAACAGCACATAGCAGTCTGCCGAAAGGCTGCTGTCCCGGCCCGCACGGCCTGCCTCCTGCACATAATTTTCCAGAGAATCCGAGATATCATAATGCACGACCAGCCCGACATTCGACTTGTCCACACCCATCCCAAACGCCGAGGTCGCCACCATCACCTGCACCTGGTCTTCCATAAAGGCCTTCTGGTTTTCTACCTTTTCCCTGCTTTCCATCCTGCCATGAAACGGACGGGCCGCAAAACCGTCGCTGCAAAGCCGTTTTGCCAGCTGCCAGGTACGCCTGGTCCTGGAAACATAGACAATCGTCGGGCAGTCCTTTTCCTCAATCAGGCTTCTTAACAATGCATATTTTTCCTCGTCGCTTTCCCCGGGCAGCACCCGGTAATGCAGGTTCTTTCGCTGCGATGCCGTTGTAAACAGCAAAAGCTCAAGCCCCAGCTTTTCTTTAAAATAATTCCTGATATCGCGGATCACATCCTGCTTTGCCGTCGCGGTAAAGCACGAAACCGGAATCTGCCTTTGGGATCCTTTTTTCTCCTGCAGCTGGCGGATAAAATCGCCGATATACAAATAATCCACACGAAAATCCTGCCCCCAGGCCGAAAAGCAATGCGCCTCATCAATCACAAACCGCGCAATACTCCGCTTAAGCAAAATCTGCTCCACCGTTTTCGAACGCAGCATCTCAGGCGAAATATAAAGCAATGCCGCAAACCCGCCCTCCAGCCGTGCAAACGCTTCCGCCCGTTCCAGCGGGCTTAACAGCCCATTGACCGTAACCGCATCCGCGATCCCCCGCCGTTTTAAATTTTCCACCTGATCCATCATCAAAGACTGCAGCGGCGAGATCACAACCGTCAGCTCCCCCGCCGCATCCCCGGCAATCAGCGCCGGAAGCTGAAACGTCAGCGACTTGCCGCCGCCCGTCGGAAATACAGCCAGCAAGGATTGCTGCCGGATCGCCGCCTGCACCGCCTGCTCCTGCAGCGGCACGCCGTCATAATCCCGGAAACCGTCATACCCGAACAGCGTTTTCAGCCTCCCGGCCGCCCCCAGCTTACTTTCGCAATAGGCACACCCCTCCTTGCAGGGAATCCCCCGCAGACGCGCCGTCAGCATCTCCACCTGCGGAAAATGCCGATGCACCCAGCCCGGGATCAGCGAATATTTATCCTGCGCATGAATCAGCGCCAGACAATAAGCAAGCGCAACCGGGTTGTCACGGACCATCCCCTCAAGATCCGCATGCCCGCAAATCATCCCCGCAAAAAAACTGCGGATCCGCCAGGCAGCATCTTCTTTTTCCGGAACATCCAGGCAGGCAAAAAATGCCGCAAATTCTTTTGTCCGATAAAGCAGGGAACTGTAAATATCCTGCATGCCCTGCGGCAGCTGCGCAAAAGCATGGCAGGCGTCATAAAACAGCTCAGAGGCTTTGCGCGCATCGTTGACCGGGTTATTCAGTTCATCGGTCTGGAGCTTATCATCTTTTACAAGGGCGTGGTATGGCCTGCGCGGGAACAGCAGCGCGGACAGATAGAGCGTATCTATGATCCGGCCGTCCTGCAAAGCCGGAAACGGCCCGGCGCAGACAGCGTCTGTACTGGACGTTTCCGGAACAGATTGCCTGTATTCTTTTTGGATATAGGGGATATCATGGGCAAGCAGATTGTGGCCGCACAGATAATCGCTGTCTTTCAGAAAATCTGCGAATTTTGGAAAAGAGCCGGTATGGATCCTGCGGCCGTCGGAGAGGACGGCGCCGTAGTCTAAGATCCTGCCGGCCTGCGGACTGACTTCTGTGTCGATAAAGGCGAGTTGATTGTTTGGGTTTGGGGTGTATTGGGTCATGGCGGTTTCCTCTTTTGTGGTTTGCATTTCTTGTTTTTATTATCATACTACATAATGTACATGGGGACAACTGTTTTTTCTGTGTAATGGGAATTTCTTGTTGGAGCAGCAGATGCATTTGTTGGAAATGTTTTTGAGTGTTTTTTATTTTGTTAAGACAATCTGTTATGACTATCTTTCTTCCCGAAAACAGAAAAAACAGCAAATTATTTTCTCTAATAGAAACAATTCACTGCTTTACTGCTTGTGTTATTAAGTTGCTGTGATTATGCCAGTACAGGCTCCCGCTTCTTAATGACAGCCTCTACTTCCTCAATAGTTTTTTCTGCACATTCCGCTATCTGCTCTAACGTATAGCCTTTCTTGTGCATATTTAAGATAAATTTTTCTTCTCCATCTGCCCTGCCTTTTTCCCTAATTCCCTGTGACAAATTACACATGGCGCTCACGTCCTCTCTTATTCTATCATCTACTACAATACTATACTCTTTTTCAATGATTCCTAATTTTTCATCAACGGTCAGCTCCATTGAAAGCAGCGTACTCAGCAGACGGTGAAGCTCATACTTCTCATCATGCTCCGGAAGTTCATTTGATATACCGATCAGGACAATATTCAGCAGGTCAAGCCTGCCTTTCCACGGATAGGAACCGAGCAGATCGTCTTTCGCAAGATGCACATAAGCCATGCTGCTTTCGTCCATGCCCATACATACCCAAATACTGAATACACGCCTGATGTCATTATAGTTTGTCTTGACAAAATCCCGTTCCTTCTGCGAGGAAACAAGGCGGCTCACATAGAAAACTGCCCTGTTTAAGATATGGTAGCCTGACGGTTCATCTTTCTGTGCTTCCACGTTTACGATAACCTGTGAAATGCCGTCTTTCATGCGCACATAAAAGATAATGTCAAACCTTACAAGCCCCTCGTTTATCTCCGCATTTTCCGTATTCATCCCGACAATGCGCTGCCCGTTTTCCAAGCCGTCGTTAGACGGTATTTTTTCAATATTGGTCAGCCCCGGCTCTACCGGAACCACGCTGATAAATGGTTCTCCCTCAATATAGGATACCACATCTTTCGGGTTCATTCCCTTAAACTCATCAACCGTCTTTGCCAGTATATGCGCCAAAATGATCTTATTTCCCAACAGGCGTTTTGCCTTATCATCATATTGTGCATCCTGGTCTGCTGCGCTGACCGCATTTTTTATTTCCGTATCCATCAGCCATAAACCTCCTTTTTGTATGGTAGAAAACGCAAAAGCCATTTCCAAAAGGTATATGACCTCAATGTTATTATACCCCGAAATTCCGGCTAAATCAATCAGAACTTTTTAATTGCAGCTGATTTGATAAACTTCCCGGTAAAGCCTGTTTCTTATTTCCGCAAACCGCTCTTGTCCCACCCGCTCCCCGGACGTCATAATCATCAGCGGAATCCCCCGCTTCCCTTTGGAAATCGGCGGCTGGAAATAAGGAGCGTCGTTTAAATAAAACCCGTTCCTTTCATAAAAAGCAATCCTCCTTCTCGCCGTTTCCGTCTCCGGCAGCTCTACTTCCAAACAGAACTGTCCCGGGAACCGCCCTACCGCTTCCTGCAGCGCCGCAGAGCCAATCCCCCGCCCCCGTACCTCGGGCGCAGATGCAAAATGCTCCAAAAACATCAGATCCGAAAACCTCCACATTGCAAGAAATGTGAGGATTTGCGTATTCTCATCGCCATGCAGTACATAAATACCGTATTCCGGCCTTTCCAGCAATTCTTTTTGTTCCTTGTAGCTTCGGTATTCCTCTGCCGGAAAACTGCGCTCCATCATCGAAAATACCTGATCAAATTCATCCTTTTTCATTATCTCTAACATTGCCGCTTCACCTTTTCACTATCTCTGACATTGCTGTTTCACCTGATCCTGTCGGCAGCAAGAAAGTTCTGATATTTATCCCGGTCTGCCTTTAGGCACCGGACTTTGATACGTGTCCCGTTTTCTTCAAATGCCTGGTCTGCCACCTGCGCCTGTTCCATAAAATACGACAGCACATCCCCGTGCGTATACGGAATCAGAAATTCCGCCTGCACCCGGTCTGCATAAACCCGCTCCAATATCACCTGCACAAGCCGCTCTATGGACGCTGTTTCCTTTGCGCAAATATAGATCTTATCCTCCCCGACAACCGCAGGATATTCCACTTCCCCGCCGCAGCGGTCTGCTTTATTAAATACGGTAATCATCGGAATATCCGCCGTCTTAAGCTGTGCCAGAATCTCCTGCGTCGTCTGCATCTGCTCCTTATGGTCAGGATCCGAAGCATCCACAACCTGCAGCAGCAGATCCGCGTTTTCCACCTCCTCAAGCGTCGCGTGGAATGCCTTCACCAGCCCATGCGGCAGCTTATGGATAAATCCGACTGTGTCCGACAGCAGAAAATCCTGGTTATTTCCTGTACAGATCTTCCTTACCGTCGTATCCAGCGTCGCAAACAGCATATCTTTTTCCAGCACCTTTTTTTCCGCATCCTGCACATACCGGTCGACCATCGCGTTTAAAATCGTCGATTTTCCGGCATTGGTATAACCGACCAACGCAACGAGCGGTATCCTCGCCTCCTGACGCTTTTTACGCTGCACCTGCCGTTCCCTGGACACTTCCTTTAAGTCCCGGTTCAGCTCCGAGATCCGCTTCTCAATTCTGCGGCGGTCCAGCTCCAGCTTTTTCTCACCCGCACCGCGGCTGCTCATACTGCCGCTCGTACCGCCCTGCCTCGTCAGCGCTTCATGCATGCCCACCAGCCTGGGCAGCAAATACTTTAACCGCGCGGACTCTACCTGCAGCTTCGCTTCCCTGGTCCTGGCGCGTGTTGCAAAAATATCCAGAATCAGAGTTGTGCGGTCTAAAACAGGCTTCTCCACTTCTTTTTGCAGGTTCGCAAGCTGCGACGGTGTCAGCGCATTGTCAAATACCACCACATCCGCTTCCTGCATCCTGGCAGCTTCCCGCACTTCCTGCACCTTCCCCGTCCCGATATACAGCGCCTTATGCACCTTGTCCGCATTCTGCGTAATCACACCTACCGGTTCCATCAGGCATGCCTCGGCCAGGCTTTTTAATTCCTCCATGGAACGCGAAAACTCTTCCTGCGTCGTCCCGCAATTCAGGCCGACTAACAACGCACGCTCATAACCTGCACTTTCCAAAGCTGACAGATCCGGGTTAAGTACCTGTGTGTCAGGTGTCTTTTCATTTTGGCTTTCTGCTTGTGTATTCTGCGGTTCTGTATTTTGAAACAATTTCTTTTGTGATTGTGTAATTGTATTTTCCATGCTTTCCGATTCCTTTCCTGGATTTTAACGGATATATTATAATCTCACAAGCAGAAAAAAACAAGCTGCAAGTGCTTGAACAAAGTGTGAACAGTAGCATATCAGGTCACAATCGGGTCACAATCAGGTCATTTATATTGACACAATTGCTCCGATTTGACACAATATACCCGACAAACGAAAGTAAGTAGGGAGATGGCGCCATGATTTTTCAAGAAAATGAAATCGTAGAGCTAAAGTTTGGTTGAATTGGAAGATATTATGGCAGGTATTTCCGTATGCAGGAATCAGGATCTTGCGAATGTGTTTTACCGGTTGCACCTAATTGAGGCTTATGGTACAGGAATAGGCAGGATTATGAAAGCATACGAGAGTCTGGAAGAAAAACCTTCGATTGAAACGACCAAAAATACCTTTAAGATTATATTGCCTAACATTAACGCAAAATATGAAACAGGAAAGGCTTCCGCACTGAAAACAGAACGATTCACAAATTCTGCTGCCGGGACTGAAAAAAGCCTGATCAGCGAAGAAAAAGTATTGGAATATGCCCGGTCTCATGGTGCTGTTACAAAAAATGATGTAATCACATTGCTTAGAGTGAGTACCTCTACCGCTTCCAGAGTCATTAGGAAAATGGTAAAAAGCAGCTTGCTTAAGCAAAATGGACAAGCAAGAAACACCTACTACACGGTTATAAAATAATCATGCTGTTCTGCCAAAAACAGGACACGTAAAATTACCCCAAAATGGTGCGCAAATTCCGCAGAAATCCAAAAACAATCTATCGGAAAACCGTGTCCTATGCCGCCGGGCCGCAGCTATGTTCCGCTGGCCCGGACACGTCCGGACAGCCATCAAATCACCTCAACCCTCGTTCCGCAATTTTTCAAAATCTTCAATCCTGATCGGAATCATTTTTTTGGCGCATGATCCATCTTGTTTTTCCCTCCCCTTGCTTCAAACGGATGACGGCTGTTTCTCACCGCTTCCAGTCTTCACTCGGCACAGCCGCGCTGCAAAGCGCCTGGCGGATGACCTTTCGCTTTTCACTGCCGTCCGGGCTTCCTCCTGCCGGTACGATACGGTGCGACAACACCGGAACCGCCAGCGTCTTAATATCTTCCGGCACGACATAATCCCTGCCCTGCACGAGCGCATAAGCCTGTGACGCACGCAAAAACGCCAGCGTTCCGCGCGGGCTTACGCCAAGCAGCGTCCTCCTGGCGTCTCTGGTCGCCTGCACGATAGCAACCAGATATTCCATTAAAGACGGATGCACAAAAATCTCCCGGCAGGCGCGCTGCAGACTCTTTAATTGTTCCAGATCCATCACCGCCTGTATTTCCTCCAGAGGATCCGCATGGATAAACCGTTCCAAAATCTGTAATTCTTCCCCCGCATCCGGCAGCCCCATCCCGATCTGCATCAGAAAACGGTCCAGCTGGGCTTCCGGCAGCGGAAAGGTTCCGGCTGTCTCCACGGGATTTTGTGTGGCAATCACAAAAAACGGTCTGCCCGTCGGCCGCGTCTGCCCGTCGATCGTAACCTGTTTTTCTTCCATACATTCCAAAAGGCTGGACTGCGTGCGCGGCGTCGCACGGTTAATCTCATCGCCCAGCACGATATTGGCAAATACCGGGCCTTTGCGGAAAACAAACTCCCCCTGTTTCTGGTTAAAATAATTAAGCCCGGTCACATCTGACGGCAGCAGATCCGGTGTAAACTGGATTCTGGAAAATTCCGCCTGTATCGATTTTGCCAGTGTTTTTGCCAGCATCGTTTTTCCGGTCCCCGGCACGTCTTCCAGCAGGACATGCCCGCCAGCAAGCAAAGCGGTCAGCACAAGATCGGTGACTTGTTGTTTGCCGATCATTACTTTTTGGATGTTTTCTTTGATCTGGATTAATTTTTCCTGATATTCCATTTATTTACTGCCTTTCCTGATTTCCTGTTTGTCTGTATCGGAATAAAAGTATTATATATGGTTGCTGCCTGATCTGTCAATGAGAGATAACAGATATGCACAACGCAGTACTAGTTAGCCAGGGGATATGGCTATCCGGACGACTCTGCGGACTGTGGCCAGGGTTGCAGAGTCTGGTTATTGGCAAGCTTTCGGGCATCTGAATTTAAGTTTCATGTAAAGCGAGCAAAAACCAGGCCCAAATCCTGCGGTCTTTCCTCCTGTTTGCTATGCTCTTCAACCGTACGGATGCCAAGCTCAGTCTGACTTCACGGGTGGAAAGGATCCTGTGCTGTTTGCCCTCATTGGATGCCCCAGTTTCCGGAACGGGTCCAGGGAGCAATATGCCCGTTCTGCGCTTCTTCCCAAAGGGAAAAACAGGCTCATATATGCTCTGCTGCCGGAACCCTGACTTAAAAAAACAACTCCTCATACTGATGAACTTTACCAGCGCCAAACACCATGACAGCATCAAACAAAATTCTTAATTACAAATCTTATGTGCAGCTCCTGTTGGCCTGACCCTTTTCCGAATATTTTCATAATCTTTCCCGGATCTTCAATTTGTGTTATTAGTTTCCGAGACGACACTGTGATATAAAAAAGAGCGGTGGCAAGTTCCGCTCTGTCCTCCTTACTACTGTTTGTTGATTTCCAAATCCTCTGTGGAGATTCCCAGCATTTGCAATTCTGCTTTTGCTATCTTTTCCTGATACTCCACTTCTTCCTGTCCGTACTTTTTGATTCGCTGAATATTTACATATTTCTCAATGGCAACTCTTTTCATTTCCTGCTCATTCATCTGTTCCAAAACCTCCATCTTCCTAATTCTCCTTCCTATTCCTTTAAAACATTATACCATGAATAGGCTGGCAACGCCAGACAGATTTTACACAGGATAAACTGATAAATAGGTCTTACAGAAAATGCCCAAAGACTTATTTTTAAACAATATGTAAAAATGCCTTATCCTATTTCAACTAAATTTATCATTATAGAACCAATTCTGTCAGTTTTTATAGTTATCAAGTATTTTTTGAAAGATTTCTGGTCTTGAAAATTCAGAATATTTTGATAAAATGTATAGAAGGAAGGATGGTGATATTTATGCGTATGTTACCAATCGAAGATATGAGCAACACTTTTATAGAGCATTCTTTTATTATTAATAATTTCGTGGTAATGATTGGAAAGCAAATTAAAGATTCTTTATGTCGTGTGTTAGGTGATGGCGTTCAATATCAATGGCATGAAAATGATGATAAAATAGTCATACCGGATGTTTCTATAAATTGCAATACAAGGGATCGAAAAAATGTATCACTAACTGGTATACCGCGTATGGTTATGGAGGTTTTATCTAATTCTACTGAAGAATATGATCGTGGAGATAAAATGGAAATTTATCAAAAGGTTGGTGTTTCTGAGTATTGGATTGTAGACTGGAGAAAAAGACAGGTTGAAATATATCTCAATGATGGAAAAGAAGATGGGACAACGTATTTTTACTTGTATAAAACCGTGACGATGGATAATAAAGAAGAATTGCAGCTTGTCATGTTTCCAAATTTGAAAACTGATTTCGATGAATTGTTCAATTTATAAATAGAAGACGATAAGGATAACAGTAAAAGATCAGATAAAAGCTGCATGTGATGTTGCTGGTATATTTCAGACTTCATTTTACTTGCTTGTCCTGCCCGCATTTCGCCCTCTTTCTTTTGCAGATACAAGCCCTCTCTTTCGTCCTTTGTGAAATCAAATCTCTTTTAAGCGGTGATAAACCGGACATAACAGTTAATAACATATACTAACCTGGATGAACCAGAAAAGAAACATTTTTGATATTGTGTTGCGTTTTTAGTGGCTATGCGGACGCCGAATGAGGGGGAAAGGGCCTGGCTTCCGGCTCCTATTCCAGAATGTTAAGAATCCCTAGGTATTCTGCATTTACACAGTGGCACCGTCCGGGCGCGCCGCCTAGTTCGCCCTGGCTAAACGCCAGAAGCTAAAGGCGCCGCTGGGCTCCGCCCCTGATTTAACGAGCAGAATACCAAGGGCTTCTAAACATTCTTCCAACGTCGCCGCAAGCCTGGCCCTTTCCCCTCATCCGGCTGGTTTTCACAAGCTTCCATGAAACGCAAATTCAAGTGTTGTAAAGCCTGCCAATAACCAGACTCTTAGGTGTTGTAAGCTTGTCAATAACTGGACTCGCAGCTGTTGTAAAGCCTGCCAATAACCAGATTCTGCGGGCTGCGGCCAGGGGATGCGCTGGGAGACACACCTTGGAAGGACGTTCGAGGGGCGTTTTTAGCGGAGGTGAAATCC
>CANOET010000076.1 GCA_947564835.1 uncultured Eubacterium sp.
CTGTCTAAGTCTCCGTAAGCGCTGGATTTCACCTCCGCTAAAAGCGCCCCTTAAATGTCCTTCCAGTCCTATGCCGCCGGGCCGCAGCTCCTTTCCGCTGACACGGACACTGTATTTTGGCTGGCGTTACATGATCTGGAGGTTGTTTTTTGCCTGACGTTGCATGATTTGGGCACAGTATATTCTGGTTGATGTTACATGAATTGAATACTATTTTTTGCCCGGCATTACAAGATTTGTACGTTACATTGCTACATTTTTGGCTGGTGTTATATGATGTGGATTCTATATACTGGCCGATGTTACATGACCTGTACGCTGTGTTCTTATATGCATTATATGATCCGGATTCAGGCATTGACAAATTTTATATAAATCGCAATCCGAGTATTGTAAAGCCCGCAGAGTCGTCCGCGCATCCACGAAACAAAAGGCATTACAATATCTCCCCAGCCCGCAGAGTCGTCCGCGCATCCACATAACAAAAGGCATTACAATACGTCCCCAGCCCGCAGAGTCATCCGCGCCCCACATAACAAAAGGAAAGATTTTCCCAAAATTATCAAAAGTCCATGACATTTCCTCCAAGATATGGTAATATACTTTCATATGATTTTTACAGCCGAAAACGAAAACATCCCGTTTTCGTTTTTTGCTGTCAGTACGGAATAGGGAGGCATACTATGTCATTATTGGAAGCGATCCTTATGGGTCTGATTCAGGGAATTACAGAATTTCTGCCAGTCAGCAGCTCTGGGCATCTTGCGTTGTTTCAGATTGCGTTTGACCTGGAGGAAACCGGGCTGTTATTTGACTGCCTGCTGCATTTCGGCACGCTGATCGCTGTATTTGCGGTGTATTTCCGTGATATCTGGAAAATGATCTGTGAAGGATTTGGGATTATCGGTGATTTTTTTGTGAATGCCGCTACTGCGGTGTCGAGGCTTGCGGGGAATAAGGAGAAGCAGTACCGCAGGATTATTTGCAACGGTTACCGGAAATTTGTGATGCTGGTGATTGTATCGACGATACCGACCGGCATTATCGGGATTGTGGCGTCGGATCTGATTGAGAAAGCGTCGACGATTTTGCTTGTGCCTGGGATTTGCCTGATTGTGACGGCGGTGCTGCTGTTTATTGCGGACCGGTGCAGGGAAGGGAATAAGACGCCGAGGCATGTCAGTTATACGAATGCGTTTATCATCGGTATCTGCCAGGGTTTTGCAACGCTGCCTGGGATTTCCCGTTCCGGGACGACGATTACGGCATGCCTGCTCAGCGGGTTTGACCGTAAGTTTGCTGTCAAATATTCGTTTATTATGTCGATACCGGCGATTTTAGGTTCGGTTGTGCTGCAGCTGTTTAAGCTGGGAGATGAAAAGATTACGCCGAATGAGTGGATGTATTATCTTGCAGGTACGCTTGTTGCTGCTGTAGTTGGTTATATTTGTATTAAAATTATGCTGTATGTGGTGAGGCAGAAAAAGTATACGATATTTTCCATTTACTGCCTGATTATCGGTGTGATTTCGATCAGCGCGTATTTTGTGCTGGCGTAAAGCGGCCTGTTTCAAGCGGTCTGAGTCAGAGATTATGTTTAATAGAAATGGAGAAATAGAATGGCGAAAAAACGTTCTTCAGCAGCGTCTGATCAAAACAGCGGTCCGGCTGCATCATTTAAATATGAAGTTATCCTTTGGGCGGTGCTTGCGTTATCGATCATCTTGTTTATCAGCAATTTCGGGATCGCAGGGGCAGCGGGTAATTTTATCAGCAGTATTTTTTTCGGATTGTTTGGATTGACGGCTTACATATTTCCGGTTCTGTTATTTGCAGGGACGGCTTTTGTGATTGCGAATCAGGATAATACGGTGGCGATGGTAAAGGCTGCGGCGGCGGTTGGATTTTTGGTTTTTGTCTGTATGTTCTTAGAGCTGGTCAGCGGGAGCGGTAAGTCGCAGACGCCGCTGGATGCTTATTTGTGGTCGGCGGAGCATAAGTTCGGGGGCGGCTTGTGCGGGGGGATTTTAACCTGGCTGATCCGGCCGCATCTGGGGACGATCAGTGCGTATGTGATCGATGTGGTTATGCTGATTATCTGCCTGGTGCTGATTACCCAGCGTTCCTTGTGGAAGCCGATCCAGTCCGGAAGCAGGAAAATGTATGCTTCGGCTAAAAATGAAACGATCCGCCAGCGCCAGCAATACCAGGAACGCCGGCAGAGGCGTATGGATAATAAAGTGACAGGCGTATCGGTTGATACAAGCCTGAAAAATACAGCTAACTCCGGCGCATCGGATAATGTCAGTGAAATCCGGCCGGATCCGGCCCTTTTGCAGGATTTTCCGATTTATATGATGAATCAGCCGATGCCGAAGCCGTCCGGTGAAAATTCCCGCCAGGAGCAGAAAAAGCAGCGGGAAGAACCCCGCCTGCAGCAGAATCTGGCTGCAGCCGGGATGGGGTATCCGGATGTGCTGCCGGTTCATGAGCAGCATCCGGCGTCTTCGAAAAAGGCCTCTGCTGAATCTGGTATGTTTGAAAAAATTATCCCGATCACGAACCGTAAAGTTGCCCTTGAGCCGAATACGTCCGGTCAGGCATTGCAGGGAAACGCAATGTCACAGCCGGGTTTTGCAGCAGCGGAAAATATGGATGGGCAGCGGATAGGATCTGCGGCGGCTGAGAGCGGAAGCGGGAGATCTGCACAGGTGCAGGAGGATGATTTTCTGACGCGGTCGCAGGATCTGTTTTCGGAACTGCTGCCTGCTGCGGAGGGAACGGAAGCGGAAGGTGATTTTGCATGGGATGCGCCGGGTGACAGCCAGCCGCAGGCAGATGAGCCGGCCGGATGGGATGCGAATGGGCTGCCTGTGCAGGCGGCGGATTTTGGCACTGGAAAAGCTGGAGGCTGGATGCAGGCAGGTTCCTTGCAGAATACAGACGGCAGAATGCAGACGGATTCCTTGCAGGATGCAGACGGCAGAATGCAGGCAGATGTTACGGCGGATGCTGCAGAGAATGGCTGGGAGAGTATAAATTCTGGCGCGGCAGAAAATACTTTCAGGGACAGCAGGAGCGGCTTGCAGATCGATGCGGTGCCTGGGCTGCTGTCTGAAGCAGCGGGAAATTTGCAAAAGGAAGCTGGAAAGCAATCTGTCCGCAGCGCAGCGGACAGCATGCAGACGGAAGCCGAAGCTGTTATGCACAAGCAGGGCGCAGACGATATGCAGGCGGAGCCGCCGGGCTGTGCAGGCGCAGTATCTGCGTTTGGCAGGCACAAGGGGGCGGCAGGCCAGACAGATTGGAGTATTGTTCCGGATTCGTTATTTGCGGAAGATTTTCCACAAGCAAATCCGTCTGCTGCAAAAGATTTTCCGCAGGAAGATTCGTTTGACGAAATGGATGATCCGGATTTGCAGCCTTTATCTGCGGAAGAGCTGATGGACCAGCAGCTGCGGGCGGCGGCCGTACCGCCGAGAAGGGTATCCGCTGTCGCTCCGGTTGCCGCCGGGCAAGGGCAGGAAGCGCAAAAACCGGTATCCGCCCAGGCAAAGGGGCAGACGGCAGCGGTGCATAAGCAGCCGAGACAGTCCGCCGCAGAGGCGCAAAGCGGTGTTGCAGCTGTGCAGATGCAGATGAAGCAGGCGCCGCCGAAGGTCAGGCGGGAATATATCCTGCCTCCGGTGGATCTGTTAAAGCGTGCAGATTTGAGCCTGACGGGGGATACCAGGGAGCATTTGCAGGAGACAGCGTTAAAGCTGCAGCAGACTTTAAAAAATTTCGGTGTCAATGTTACGATTTTAAATGTCAGCTGCGGGCCTTCCGTAACCCGGTATGAGATTCAGCCGGAAATGGGCGTCAAGGTCAGCAAGATCGTTAATCTGGCCGATGATATCAAGCTGAATCTGGCAGCCGCGGATATCCGTATTGAGGCGCCGATTCCGGGAAAGGCAGCGATCGGTATTGAAGTGCCGAATAAAGAGACGGTGCCTGTCATGTTCCGCGATCTGATCGAGTCGGATGAGTTCCGCAGGCAGGCGTCGCCGTGTGCGTTTGCGGCAGGGAAAGATATTTCCGGCCAGGTGGTTGTAACGGATATCTGCAAGATGCCGCATCTGCTGATTGCGGGTGCAACGGGTTCCGGGAAATCGGTCTGCATCAATACGATTATTATGAGTATTATTTATAAGGCGGACCCGGATGATGTCAAGCTGATTATGATTGATCCGAAAGTGGTGGAATTAAGTGTCTATAATGGGATTCCGCACCTGCTGCTTCCGGTTGTGACCGATCCGAAAAAAGCAGCTGGGGCGCTGCACTGGGCGGTATCGGAAATGATGGACCGCTATCAGAAGTTTTCGGACTACGGCGTGCGCAATATGAAAGGCTACAATGCGAAGATTCAAAAGCTCGCGGATATCCCGGATGAACAGAAGCCGCAGAAAATGCCGTATATTGTCATTATTGTGGACGAGCTGGCGGATCTTATGATGGCCGCGCCGGGAGACGTGGAGGATGCAATCTGCCGTCTGGCACAGCTGGCCAGGGCGGCGGGCATCCATCTGATTATCGCGACGCAGCGGCCGTCCGTAAATGTCATTACCGGGCTGATCAAGGCAAATATGCCTTCGCGAATTGCGTTTTCTGTAACGTCCGGCATTGATTCCAGGACGATCCTGGATATGAACGGCGCGGAAAAGCTGCTTGGAAAAGGCGATATGCTGTTTTACCCGCAGGGCTATCAAAAGCCGGTCCGTGTGCAGGGGGCGTTTGTCTCGGACGCGGAAGTCTCGGATGTGGTGGAATTTCTGACGGAGCGCAACGGCATGTCCGAATACGACAACGAGATTGCGCAGCAGGTTGCCAACGCGTCGGCCGGCTCCGGCGCAGCGGGAGGCGATGCATCTGCGGCGGATGAACGGGATGTTTATTTTGCAGATGCGGCCAGGCTTTTGATCGATAAAGAAAAGGCATCGGTCAGCATGCTGCAGCGTTATTTTAAGATTGGATTTAACCGTGCCGCGCGGATTATGGACCAGCTGGAGGAGGCAGGCGTCGTCGGGCCGGAGGAAGGGACGAAGCCGCGCAAAATTATGATGAGTCCGGAGGAATTTGCGCAATATGAGGAAGAAGTCCTGTAAACGGGGATCAAAGCGTAAGTAAGGAAAAAGCGCAGATGCCGGCAAATGCGTCAGGCATGGCATCGAAGCAGCAATGACAGTGAAAAAGGAAAGGGAGACGATCAGGTGGAACATTCAGCAAGTATGGCAAATGAAAAAATCATAGATGGAAAACGGATTTCACAGGAAATTAAGGATGAATTAAAGGTACAAGTGGCAAAACTGAAAGAGCAGGGCATCGAAGGCTGCCTGGCCGTGATCCAGGTCGGTGCCGACCCGGCTTCCAGCGTTTACGTGCGCAACAAAAAACGTGCCTGCGCGTATATTGGCATTGGTTCGCGTTCTTATGAACTGGAAGAAGACACAACACAAGAACAGCTGCTGGAGCTGATCGGGCAGCTCAACAACGATCCTGCGGTAACGGGCATTTTAGTCCAGCTTCCGGTTCCAAAGCAGATTGACGAACAGCAGATCATCCAGGCCATTTCGCCGGCTAAGGACGTGGACGGGTTCCATCCGCAGAATGTCGGCGCGCTGGTCAGCGGGCTTCCTGGATTTGTATCCTGTACGCCTGCAGGTGTGATCCAGCTGTTAAAACGCTCCGGCATTCCGATCGAAGGGAAAAATTGTGTGGTCATTGGCCGCAGCAATATTGTCGGAAAACCGATGGCCGTTTTGATGCTGCGGGAAAATGCTACGGTTACCATTGCACATTCCAAAACGCGGGACCTTAAGGAAATTTGCCGCCGTGCGGATATTTTGATTGCCGCAGTCGGAAAGCCGCGGATGATAGATGCTTCTTATATAAAAGAAGGAGCCGTCGTCATTGATGTGGGCATTCATAGAGGTGAGGATCAGAAGCTGTGCGGAGATGTGGATTATGACAGCGCCGTTTCCCATGTACAGGCGATCACTCCGGTTCCGGGCGGGGTTGGCCCGATGACCATTGCGATGCTGATGAATAACTGTGTAGAAGCTTTGATGCGGTAAGGAGGCCATTTTAGCAGGATGAAATGTGCGAATTGCGGGGCGGAGCTTTCTGCGTCTGCCAAGACATGCAGCCGCTGCGGGGTGGAGCTCCCGCAGGAGTTTAATTATTCAAATATGGAAAAAGAACTGCTCCATACGGTATGGGAAGAAGAGACGATCAACGGCATTTCCGGCGGTTCCATGCTGTACGGACAGGAAGCAGTTGCGCAGCAGAAAGGAATGAGTACAATCAAAGAGCAAAATGCATACGATGATATGGAGGATCAAAATGAAGACGGCCAGGAGCCGGTAAAACAGCCGGGCAAACTGGTATTGTCACTTTTGGCGGCAGCAGCCGTCTTTGGGGGGCTTGCGTTTTTCCTCCGCAATTTCCAGACGAATTATGTATATGGAAAGACGGAAGAAACCTACAAAAACTGCCTCGACCGGCTGGCAAAGGAGGATTACCCCGGCGCGATGGATGCGGTAGAGGACCTGCTGAAAGGAGAACCGGACAGCCTTGCTTATCTGGCTTTAAAAAATACCATTACGGAAAAGAGCGGAGAACGCAAAGAACAAAAGAAGACATTAAAACAGATTATTAAGTTGGATGCAGATAACTATGAAGCATACGAAAAGCTGCTGGAAATGTACCTGGAAACGGAAAACCAGGCAGGCATTGAAAAGCTGGCCGCGAATGCGCCGAACTCCGCGATTGCCGCCATGCTGTCGGAATATCTGGTGGATACACCGTATCTGGAGCTGACGCCGGGTGTCTATGACGCAAGCCAGACACTGGCGATTACAAGCGAACGCGGGAACAGCATTTATTATACACTGGACGGCTCCCCGCCGCAGGAAAAGGGGATGTTATACTCCGGCCCGTTTACATTGGACCAGGGCTATATCTACACGGTACGCGCCGTCTGCAAAAATGAAAGGGGCGCTTTCGGGGATGTTACCGCAGGAGACTACCAGATCGGAATCAACGCCGTAAATTATGTATCCAATACAGAAACAGCCACAGGCACCGACGGGCAGATCGCAGAGCCGCAGGTCTATCCGGCAAGCGGCACCTATACGACCCAGCAGAGGATTACCATCGACGTACCGATTGGTTACCAGGCATATTACAGCTGGATATCCGAAGCAGAGCTGACACCGGAGAACGGGACGCTGTATACCGGCGGTATTACAATGCCGGAAGGGAGCTCGGTGCTGTCTGTCATTATTACAGACGGAAACGGAAACATCAGCGTGGCAAAGCAGGTCAGCTATACGTATCAGCCATAGTTCCTTTTAGAACTACCAATGTTAACCTTTTGCATAGATGTTTTTACATCAAAAAAGAAAACGGAGATCGGCCATGCAGCAACTGGATATAGGCACGAACGAAGCCGGGCAGCGGCTGGATAAATATTTAAAAAAGTTGCTCCCGCAGGCGGAAAGCAGCTTTCTTTATAAGATGCTGCGGAAAAAAAATATTGTACGCAACGGCAAAAAAACGGACGGCAGCGTACATCTTAAAGAAGGCGACCGGATTACGCTGTATTTTTCAGATGAAACATTTGCCAAATTCAGCGCTTCCCGGCCATTTGTAAACGCACCGCACACAGAGCTTAACATTCTGTATGAAGATGAAGAAATATTGATCATTGATAAACCAGCGGGCGTGCTGTCGCAAAAAGCAGCCGCGTCTGACTGTTCGGCAAACGAGCAGATCATCCAGTATCTGCTGGACAGCGGGGCAGTCACACTGCAGACACTAAAGACATTCCGCCCGTCCGTCTGCAACCGGCTGGACCGCAACACATCCGGCATACTGATCGCGGGGAAAACGCTGCATGGCCTGCAGAAAATGTCAGAACAGCTAAAAATGCGTTCCATAAAAAAATATTACCGCTGTATTGTGTCCGGGACGGTGACGCAGGGACAGCATTTAAAAGGCTGGCTTAAGAAAGACACAAAGAAAAACAAAGTTGAAGTGGCCCCTTTTGCATCCAATTGCTTACAGGCAGATTCCAAACAAAAGGAATCCGGCAAACAAAACAGCCAGTATATTGAAACAGAATACCAGCCTGTCGGGCAGGGGGACGGCTGTACGATGTTAGAGGTCCATTTAATTACCGGTCGGCCGCATCAGATCCGCGCCCACCTGGCATCGATCGGCCATCCCATCGTCGGGGACAGGAAGTACGGGAACCAGGCAGTGAACAGCCGCTACAAGGAAGAAGGGATTACGCATCAGCTTCTGCATGCTTACCGGATCGTGCTTGCGGATGGGACACAGGTCACCGCGCCGCTGCCGGTATATTTTGCAAAAATAGCAATCCAGCCCGCGCCATATCCAGCCCGGCCGCAAAAGGAGTGACCAATGGCAACATGGAATTCAAGAGGGCTGCGTGGTTCGACACTGGAAGAATACATTAACCGTACCAATGAAAAATACTTAGAAAACGGCCTGGCGCTGATCCAGAAAATACCGACGCCAATTACGCCGATAACCATTGATAAACAGACCCGCCACATTACACTTGCATATTTTGACCAGAAAAGCACCGTCGATTATATCGGAGCCGTGCAGGGGATTCCGGTCTGCTTTGATGCCAAAGAATGCCATACCGATACGTTCCCGCTCCGGAATATCCATGAACATCAGGTCGTGTTTATGGAAAATTTTGAAAAACAGGGCGGGATTGCTTTTTTTCTGATTTCTTATACGGCGAGGGATGAATTTTATTATCTGCGCTTTCAAAAGCTGCTGGAATTTTGGCATAGGATGGAGGCCGGCGGGCGGAAAAGCTTCCGTTATGAGGAAGCTGAGGCGGAATTTATCTTCAGGCCGGCGGGCGGGCTGCTGGTGCCTTATCTGGTTGGGATTCAGAAGGATTTATGGCTGAGAGATTGACAAGGCGGGCGGATTTGATTATAATAAAAATAATTTGCTGCGTTGGCGCAATGATGTATTGGCGCAATGCTGTGTGAAAGTGCGGACGGTAGTGGCGGGGCGGACGCCGGATGAGGGGGCGATGGCCTGGCTTGCGGCTCCTATTCCAGAATGTTAAGAATCCCTAGGCATTCTGCATTTATACAGTGGCACCGTCCGGTCGCGCTCCGCCCCTGGATTTATGAGCAGAATGCTAAGGGCTTCTAAACATTCTGGAATAGGAGCCGCAAGCCAGGCCCTTTCCCCATCACCCGGCGTCCGAGTAGCCAATCAATCCCCATCATAAAACAATAAGGAGTAAACTATGAAACAGCATCTGCTGCACACCCCCGAAGGTGTGCGTGACATCTATCATGAAGAATGCGAGAAAAAATTATATCTTGAAGAAAAACTGCATCACATTTTAAAAACGTACGGCTACCATCCAATCCAAACGCCGTCGTTTGAATTTTTTGATATTTTTGGGAAAGAAGTCGGTACGATAAAGTCCAGGGATTTGTATAAATTTTTTGACCGGGAAGGCAATACGCTTGTGCTGCGTCCGGATATTACGCCGTCGATTGCGCGTTTTACGGCGAATTATTATAAGGAAGAAACGATGCCGGTGCGGCTTTGCTATAAGGGGAATACGTTTATCAATGCGAAACAGCTGCAGGGGCGGCTGAAAGAACAGACGCAGCTTGGGGCGGAGCTAATCGGGGATGGTACGGTGGATGCGGATGCGGAGATTTTGTCTATGGTTACGGAATGCCTGCTGCATGCGGGATTGAAGCAGTTCCGCTTAAGTGTCGGGCATGTGGGTATTTTGCAGGGGATGATGGAGGCTGCGGGTTTTAATGAGGATGAGGAAGATGATCTCTTAGACCTGATCCGGAATAATAATTTTTTTGGTGTGGATAGCTTTTTGGAGAACCGGAACCTGGATGCGGAATTAAAGCAGCTTTTTTCACAGATCAGCAAAATTTACCAGTCCGCGGAGGAGTTCCGGTCTGCGAAAAAGGTGGCTGCAAAGTATCCGGATATCCTGGCTGCGATGGAGCATCTAGAGCAGCTCCAGTCGCTGTGCCTGCTCTATGGGATTGACAAGTATATCAGCTTTGAGCTGGGTGTGATCAGCAGCTACCAGTATTATTCCGGTATGATTTTCCGGGGGTATACGTTTGGAAGCGGGGAGCCGATTGTGAAGGGCGGGCGTTATGACCGTCTGATGAAGCATTTTGGGAAAGATGCGCCTGCGATTGGATTTGTGATTGTGACGGACCAGCTGCTGGCGGCTTTATCCCGGCAGAAGATTGATGTCCCAGTTGAGCATGGCTGCCAGCTGGTGGTCTATGATGCGCTGCACCGGGAGGATGCCGTAGTCTATGCGCGCAGGCAGCGGGCTGCGGGATGCAGTGTGGAGTTGTTGCTGCGGGATGCGGGTAAGTCGGAGGAAGCGTATGAAAGCTATGCCGGACGCAATCAGATTGCAAGGGTTTTGTTTTTCGACGGAAGGACAGGACCGGATGAGGATTAGGTTTTTGACGGAAGGACAGGATCATGGAAGGAAACAGATATTTGACATTTGCGTTAGGAAAGGGCAGGCTGGCCAAAAAGACACTGGAATTATTTGAAAAAATCGGGATTACCTGCGAGGAGATGAAGGATCCGGATACGCGGAGGCTGATTTTTGTCAATGAAGAAAAAAAGATGCGTTTTTTCTTATCCAAAGGTCCGGATGTGCCGACTTATGTGGAATATGGCGCGGCGGATATCGGGATCGTGGGGGAGGATACGATACGGGAGGAAAACCGTAAAATCCATGAGGTGTTAGACCTTGGATTCGGGAAATGCCGGATGTGTGTCTGCGGCCCGTCCGAGGCCCGGGAGCTGCTGCAAAGGCGTGAGCTGATCCGGGTAGCTTCGAAATATCCACGAATTGCAAAGGACTATTTTTATAATAAAAAACATCAGACCGTAGAGATTATTAAGCTGAATGGCTCCATCGAGCTGGCGCCGATTGTGGGGCTGGCGGAAGTGATTGTGGATATTGTCGAGACGGGGTCGACGCTGCGTGAAAATGGCCTGGAAGTGCTGGAAGAGGTCTGCCCGCTGTCTGCCAGAATGGTGGTGAATCCGGTCAGTATGAAAATGGAGCATGAGCGGATTACACAGCTGATTACCGGGCTGCGTGAAGCTTTGAGAGCATGAGCATGCGGCGAAAAACAATAAAATCAGGGAGTGTATACTATGAGAATTGTAAAACTCACAACAGAAACAACCAAAAACCTGCTGGACGAACTGCTGCAAAGGAGTCCGAACAGCTACGGCGAATACGAAAGCCGTGTGAACGCGATTATCGAAAATGTCCGTTCCAAACGGGACGAGGCGGTTTTTGCATATACAAAGCAATTTGACGGCGCTGACATTAATGCCGCAAATATTCTTGTCACTGAAGAAGAGATGTGTGAGGCGTATGAACAGACGGATCCTTCACTGTTACAAGTGATCCGCAAATCGCTTGCTAATATCCGCAGCTTTCATAAGAAGCAGCTTTCGCAGTCCTGGTTTACCTCGCAGGAGAATGGGGTTTTGCTTGGGCAGAAGGTGATGCCGTTACAAACAGCTGGTGTTTATGTGCCGGGCGGCAAGGCAGTCTATCCGTCTTCTGTGCTGATGAATGTTGTCCCGGCAAAAGTAGCGGGCGTTAGCCGGATCATTATGACAACGCCGCCGGATGCAAATGGCAAGGTCTGTGCGTCCACACTCGTTGCGGCCTGTGAGGCCGGAGTGGATGAAATCTATAAAGTGGGAGGCGCGCAGGCCATCGCGGCAATGGCGTTCGGCACGCAGAGCATCCCGCGTGTGGACAAGATTGTAGGGCCTGGAAATATCTATGTCGCGCTTGCGAAAAAAGCGGTCTTTGGCTTTGTCAGCATTGATTCGGTTGCAGGGCCGAGCGAGATTTTAGTGCTTGCGGACGAAACGGCGGATCCGGTATACGCGGCGGCAGATCTGCTTTCCCAGGCAGAGCATGACGAATTGGCATCCGCGATTCTGATTACGACTTCGATGGAATTGGCAGAACAGGTATCCGCGCAGGCAGACCGTTTTCTGCAGACATTATCACGCAGGGAAATCATTCAAAAATCACTGGACCGCTACGGATATATCCTGGTGGCGGAGCATATGGAAGAGGCCATAGCGGCCGCTAACGAGATTGCCTCCGAGCATCTGGAGATTTTAACGAAAGACCCGTTTGAAACGATGACCAAAATACACAATGCCGGGGCGATTTTTGTCGGGCCGTACAGCAGCGAGCCGCTGGGGGATTATTATGCCGGGCCGAACCACGTGCTGCCGACCAACGGAACCGCGCGGTTTTTCTCTGCACTGAGCGTGGATGATTTTATCAAAAAATCCAGCATTATTTCGTACTCCAGGGAAGCGCTCGAACCCGTCTGGCGGGATATTGTGCAGTTCGCGGAAGCGGAACAGCTGACCGCACACGCAAATTCCATCCGGGTGCGTTTTGAACAAGAATAAAGAAAGGCGCAGAATGCTTCCTCAGACGGTCTGAACGATGAATATCTAATACGGCTCAAATTTACAATGGTTGTAATCTGAAATAGTTGTAATTTATAACGGCAAAATTTACAATGGCTGTAACTTGACACAGCCCTAATTATAGAAAACTGGAAAGGTTTGTGAATGAATTATGGATCGGAAAATATTAGCGGCTACGCTGTATTTAAAAAACGGCGTGCCTGTAAAATCCCCCGATGACCTGACTCCCGCGGGGGATTTAAAATTTCTTGCAAAGACATTTAACGACGGCGGAATTGACAAGATCTTTGTCTTCGACCTGTCTGACGAAGATCAGGAGCATGACAAAAACATACATATGATCCGCGAGCTGAACCGCCTGATCGAAATCCCGACGTGCGGCGGCGGCAATGTAAAGCGGCTGGAAGATATTAAAAAGCTGTTATACGCCGGGTGCAAGCAGGTATTGATCAACGGCTCCAGGCCCTATTGCTTTGAGCTGGTCGACGAGGCGTCCTCCCGGTTCGGGCATGAAAAAATACTCGTATCTGTGAAAAACATTGATTTTGTATTTAAACACCGCAAAGTCATCAAGGAAAAAATACACGAAATGCTTGTAATGGACCCGAAAATGCTGGATTCTGTCGAAAACCTGACCGACACCCAGTATGTTGCGCTGTGCGAAGCGCATGAGCTGGAGGATATCCTGCACATTCTGCGCAGAGAACACTCCCGCGGCATTTACGGCACCTTTTTAAACGACCCGGAAATCAACGCAATGGAATTAAAATCAACACTTTCCGCAAACGGCATAAAAATGGATAACTTTGAGCCTGCGCTGAAATGGAGCGACCTGACCTTAAATGCACACGGCCTGATCCCGGTAATTGCTCAGGACTACCGCACCGGAAAAGTGCTGATGCTTGCTTATATGAACGAAGAAGCCTTCCATAAAACGATTACAACAGGAAAAATGACCTATTACAGCAGAAGCCGCAAGGAACTGTGGATGAAAGGCGCCACATCCGGCCATATCCAGTATGTCAAGGTACTGACCGCAGACTGCGACCGCGACACCATCCTCGCAAAAGTATCCCAGGTCGGCGTCGCCTGCCATACAGGGCAGTACAGCTGCTTCCACAATGAGATTGTGCATAAGGAATATATCGAACGCAACCCGCTCAAAGTATTTGAAGATGAATATGCCGTAATCCAGGACCGTAAGATCCATCCGAAGGAAGGCTCTTATACCAATTACCTGTTTGACAAGGGCCTGGACAAGATCTTAAAAAAAGTCGGGGAAGAAGCGACCGAGATCGTCATTGCGGCAAAAAACCCGGACGCGGAGGAGATCAAATACGAAGCAGCGGATTTTCTGTATCATTTAATGGTGCTGATGGTAGAAAAAGGACTGACCTGGGAAGATATTACAAGCGAATTATCCCAGCGCTGAAAAGAAATCCAGACAGGCACAAATTGTCCGTAAAAAATGGAATAGCCCAAGGGCCTGCCCGCATAGAATAGATCAAGTCTGAATGAAACAGGATCATCAGGAACTGTCTGCCAGCCATAATCTGCGGACAGTTCCAAAGGAGCTGGTATATGCTTGGAAATGAATATGCACAGGCAAGAAAACGATATGTGGAAGAGGTGCGGCGGTCTTTTAACCATGCACAGCCGGACGAATATGAAGAAGAACCGCCGGCCGGGGCAGTGTCCTTTTTTAAGGTGCGGCTTTTGATTGCGGTCTGCATTTTTGCCGCGTTTGTGCTGTGTGACCGGACGGGCAGCAGATTTTATAATTATACGACACAAGAGGTAGTGGAGCTGCTGCAGCAGGAAAAATTCCAGACACAGCTGGATTCGATACGGGAGGCGTGGAAGTCGCTTGCAAAGGAATCGTGGTAATGAAATCCGCTAAATGTGGATAAACGGATGGCTCCGCGGGGTGTGGGCGGGGATGTGGCTAACCGGATGGCTCTGCGGAGTGTGGGCGGGGATGTGGCTAACCGGACGGCTCTGCGGGCTGCGGGCAGGGGACGCGCCGGGAGGTACATCTTGGGCGGACTGGGGCAACGCTGCGGTGAACTAATCGCTAACTGCGACTAAGA
>CANOET010000077.1 GCA_947564835.1 uncultured Eubacterium sp.
CGCGTCCCCTGGCCACAGCCCGCAGAGTCGTCCGGTGAGCCACATCCCCTGGCCACAGCCTGCAAAGTTGTCCGGATAGCCACATCCCAGCTTATCTTTTTGTAATATCCCGTACTTTCCTGCGATGATCTTCCCTTAACCCCACAAGCAATTCCCCGTTTGCATTCTTTAAATATTCAATCAGATAGTCAATCTCAGGCTCTTTCATCTGCGGATACGACAGATGCATCCGTTTTCCGGCCCAAATATGCAGTGTAAAGGAAACCGGCAGCGGATACCATAAGAACCGGCGCAGGCGCACATGCTTATAAACCCATAAGATCTCACGCACCGGCACAATCACAGCCTGTGCCTGCGAAAATGAGATCAGAAAGCTTTTGGTAAGATACATATCAAAAGCCACAGGTACCTGCGAGGATATGAACTCTTCTTCCGCCTGTGCCAATAATTTTCCTGCATCTCCGTATTTACCCAGCTTCCTGCATGGCGGCGACAGTGCAGGGAACAGGTAAAAAGCCAGGCAGGCAAGCAGATTTCCCAATGCATAAGCTCCGCCTGCAAAATATATGGCAAGCAGCAGAAAGGAGAGCAGCTTGTGGAATCCGGGTTCGCTTAACAGATAGTCTGGAATCTGGCTGCGGATACCGGAAGCTGTCCATTCCAGATCTGCGGCCAGACGCTGTGTCAGCGTATCATAGTCTTCAAAATTGCGGAGAATGCGTACGCGGATATGCAGCCGTCCGATGTGCGGGATCCCTTCCCCGCAAGTAGCGGGCGCTAATAATACCAGGATACATTTTCCATCCTGAAAAGTATAATAGTAATAGCCGTTTGTATACCACAGGATCTTCTGTGCATATCCTGTAAAATGCAGATCTGTCAGCGTCATTGCGGCATAGCTTGTCCTGCCGCTGCTTAATTCACGGAAAGGGACTTCGGCGGATACATGCTGCGGAAGTGCCAGCTCCGATATTGGGGTTACAAACCATAAGAGGAAAAGGAACAGCAGGTAAGCGGCGGGCGGAAGCAGCCGTTTTTGATATACCTGCCGGATGGAGTTAAAAATCGTCGTTGTCTGAGAAGTTTCCAATGCGGGCCTCCCTGTTTCGCTCATTTTTAAGTATAGTATAAAAGCACTTGGGATATTAATCAAGAAGGAAATGGCAGGGCGGGGCGATTTTGCGAAGCAACCGTTACTATGAGCGGCCCCAGGCCGTGAATAGTAACCATTCCAGCAAATTTTAGTAGCATCCCACTTCATTTTATGATAAAATAATCCCATCTGCGCAAACAAACCAACTGAAAATACATATATTAAGGAGATTGTATCATGATCTGGGCAAAAGAAGAGACAATGTCACGGGCCGAAATCGAAGCGGTCCAGCTCGCAAGGCTTAAGGAAACTGTCGCGCGCGTTTACGAAAACGTACCTGCATACCGTAAAAAAATGGAAGAAGCAGGCGTTGCGCCGCAGGATATCCGATCGCTTGCGGATTTGCAGAAGCTTCCGTTTATCACCAAGCAGGATATGCGGGACAACTATCCGTTCGGCCTGTTTGCGGTTCCAAAGGATGATCTGGTGCGTATTCACGCATCCAGCGGTACGACAGGAAAGCCGACGGTTGTGGGGTATACGAAAAGGGATCTGGATGTATGGACAGAAACCGTTGCCAGAATTGCAGCTATGGGCGGCGCGTCTAAGCAGGATGTGGCACAGATCTGTTTCGGGTATGGGATGTTTACCGGGGCGCTGGGGCTGCATTACGGGCTGGAGAAGCTTGGCGCTGCTATGGTGCCGTCGTCTACCGGAAATACGGAAAAGCAGATTATGTTCATGAAAGATTTTGGTACGACGCTTCTGGTAGCGACGCCTTCTTATGCGCTGCGTATCGGAGAAGTTGCGCTGTCCATGGGCATTGATCCGAAGACGGACCTTAAGGTGAAAATCGGACTTTTGGGCAGCGAGCTTTTAACCGAAGCGATGCGTACCGAGATGCATAAGCTTTGGGGAGATGACATGCTGGTAACGTCCAATTACGGAATGAGCGAGCTAAACGGCCCGGGGGTATCCGGCGAGTGCGAATATTTGTGCGGCATGCATGTAAACGAAGATTTTTTTATTCCGGAAATTATTGACCCGAAGACCAGAGAGGTGCTGCCTGCGGGAGAAAAAGGGGAGCTGGTCATTACTTGTATCTATAAGGAAGCGCTGCCGCTGATCCGTTACCGTACGAAGGATATTACAAGGCTGATTTATGAGCCGTGCAAATGCGGCAGGACGACCGTGCGTATGGAAAATCTGGACGGCCGGACGGATGATATGCTAAAGATCCGCGGCGTCAACGTCTTCCCAAGCCAGATTGAAGAAGTGCTGCTTGGCATTGACGAAATCGGGCCGCATTATGAGATTATTGTCACAAGGGCCAATCATACCGATAAGCTGGAGATCCGGGTGGAGCTGGCGCAGGCAGTGGATGAATTTAAAAAGCTGCAGGAGCTTGAGCAAAAGATCAAACACAAGCTGCGTATCGTTCTTGGCCTGGATGCCAAGATACGGCTGGAGTCCCCGCATACGCTGAAACGGTTTGAGGGAAAAGCGCAAAGGGTTACAGACTTAAGAACAAGATAAGGAAGTAACAGGATACAAAAAGACAGCGTTCAGAAAGAAACAAGATTCAGAAAGAAACAGGATCAAGAAGAGAAAGGATTCAGAAGAAGGTTCAGATTCAGAAGAAGAAGGTTCAGATTCGGAAGAAGAAGGTTCGGATTCAGAAGAAGAAGGTTCGGATTCAGAAGAAGATTCAGATTCAGAATAAGAAAGGATGTATAAACGAGTGGAAAAAAAGATTATGCTGGGCAACGAAGCGATTGCAAGGGGCGCTTATGAAGCGGGAGTCAAAGTATCCGCAGCCTACCCTGGCACGCCAAGTACCGAGATCAGTGAAAATATCGCATTATATGATGACATATACGCAGAATGGGCGCCGAATGAAAAAGTAGCAACAGAGGTTGCGATCGGGGCTTCTATCAGCGGCGTGCGCGCCATGGCTTCGATGAAGCATGTCGGTGTCAATGTGGCAAGCGACCCGCTGTATACCGTTTCTTACAGCGGGGTGAACGGCGGGCTGGTGCTTGTCGCGGCGGATGACCCCGGGCTTTACAGTTCCCAGAACGAACAGGACACCCGCTGTGTGGCAAGAGCTGCGATGGTGCCGGTTTTAGAGCCTTCGGACAGCCAGGAAGCGAAGGATTTTGTGAAATTTGCCTATGAACTGAGTGAAAAATATGATACGCCTGTGATCGTGCGCACAACGACACGCCTGGCGCATTCTCAGGGAACCGTGACGCTGGAAGAGCGCGTGGAGCCTGCGGACCGGCCTTATGAACGCAATCCTGCGAAATACGTCATGATGCCTGCCAATGCCATCGGACGGCATGTCTATGTCGAACAGCGGATGAAGGCGCTGGCGGAGGACGGCTGCGGGTTCGCAGTGAACCATGCCGAATACAACGATACTTCTGTTGGATTTATTACAAGCGGCATTCCGTACCAGTATGTGAAGGAAGCCTGTCCGAATGCTTCCGTGCTAAAGCTTGGCATGGTGCATCCTCTTCCGCGGAATCTGATCGAAGAGTTTGCTTCCAAAGTAGACAAGCTGTACATATTTGAAGAGCTGGAGCCGGTGATCGAAGAACAGGTAAAAGCATGGGGCATTCCGGCGGTTGGAAAAGAGCTGTTTACGGTGCAGGGAGAATATTCCGCAAATATGATCCGGGAACGTATCCTTCAGGAAAAGGCCGCGGTAAAAGCGCCTGCAAAGGTTCCGGCAAGGCCGCCGATTTTATGCCCCGGCTGTCCGCACCGCAGCGTATTTTCCGTATTAAGCCGTCTGGGCATCCATGCAGCCGGGGATATCGGATGCTATACGCTGGGCGCTGTGCCGCCGCTTAGCGTGATCGATACGACGATCTGCATGGGCGCGAGCATTTCCACTTTGCACGGCATGGAAAAGGCAAAAGGCAGGGATTATATCAAAAACTGGGTAGCCGTGATCGGTGATTCCACATTTATGCATACGGGGGTTAACTCCCTAATGAATATGGTTTACAATCAAGGTACCGGAACCGTGATTATTTTAGACAATTCCACGACAGGCATGACCGGGCATCAGGATCACGCCGCGACCGGAAAGACATTAAAGGGCGAGACAGTCCCGGCAATCAGCATTTACCATTTATGCAAATCCATGGGGATTGAAGCAGTCACAGAAGTAGACGCCTTTGACAGCAGGGAGCTGGAGCGGATCATCAAAGAAGAGACGGCAAGGGAAGCGGTTTCCGTAATTATTGCAAAAGCGCCTTGCGTGCTGCTGAAAGGAAATGTATTCCCGTACAAATGCAGGCCGGTCGAGGACAAATGCAAAAAATGCGGCATGTGCCTGAAACCGGGCTGCCCGGCGCTGACCAAAAAAGCAGACGGAACCATCGCCATCGACGATACGATGTGCAACGGCTGCGGGCTGTGCGAACAGCTGTGTAAATTTGGCGCGATCGAACGCACAGAGGCTTAAACGGATAGATGGAAGATCCGTAAAGTGAAAAACTGGGAGGAAAGCATGACGAAGAATATTATGATTGTAGGCGTCGGCGGGCAGGGGACACTGCTTACGAGCCGGATTCTCGGCGGAATTACCCTGGACGCCGGATATGATGTGAAATTATCAGAAGTTCACGGTATGGCGCAAAGAGGCGGCAGCGTTGTAACATTTGTGCGCTACGGCGAAAAAGTGGCGGAACCGATTGTAGAAGAAGGGCAGGCAGATGTACTGATCGCGTTTGAAAGGCTGGAAGCGCTGCGCTACGCACATTTCCTGAAAAAAGACGGCGTACTGGTCATCAACGACCAGCGGATGGATCCGATTACCGTCGTTACAGGCGCGGCACAGTACCCGGAGCATATTTTGGAAGACCTGCAAAAGGAACACACCGTTTATGCGATTGACGCGATGGGGGAAGCGAAAAAATTAGGCAATGCCAGGGTCTTTAACGTAATTGTGCTCGGAATGGCTGCAAAGCATATGGATTTTACAAAAGAAGCATGGTTAAAGGTCATTGAAAAAACCGTTCCGCAAAAGACAGTGGAAATCAACCAGAAGGCGTTTCTGGCAGGCTATGAAGGATAAGCCGGACCGCCTGCAAAAGCCAATGCACAGGCTGCATAAAAAACGGATGGGAGGGCAATATGTACATTAAACAGTTATCAGTATTTTTGGAAAATCATGAAGGGCGTCTGGAGCAGGTGCTGGACGTGCTCAGGGAGCATCAGGTCAGCATTATTTCCCTAAGCCTTGCAGACACGAGCGAATACGGTCTGCTGCGGATGATTACAAGCGACCCGCAGGCCGGGCAGGCGGCGTTAAAAGAAAAAGGGTTCGCAGCCATGCTGTCCGACGTCCTGGCCGTAAAACTGTCGCACCGCATCGGCAGCCTGCAGGAAATCCTGCGCCATGTCTGCCAGGCCGGGCTGAACGTGGAATATATGTATGCCTTATCCAACAAAAAAGAAGAAGAGGCATCCATTATCTGTAAAATCTCCAATGGAGAAGAGGCAGCCGCGCTTTTAAAAAGCAAAGATGTAGAGCTGTACAGCCAGGAAGATATTTTGCGCATGTTTTGTTAACAACGCAGCCTGAACGGACTGCCGGCCAAAGATCCGATCTGCCGCCGCCAGACCCGCAAGGCAGGCGGCAAAAAAATAGAAATACCTGCAGGGTACTGCGGGTATTTCCTTATGAGCAGGAGAGAAATCAGCTATGATTGTAGATTTTCATACACATATTTTTCCCGAAAAAATCGCCGTAAAGACGATAGAAAAATTAGAAAAAAAAGCAGATGTCAAGGCATACTTAGACGGAAGGGAATCCAGCCTGATCCGTTCCATGGAACAGGCCGGGGTCAGCGTCTCCGTGATCCTCCCGGTCGTGACAACGCCGCAGCAGTTTGAGACAGTCAACCGGTTTGCGGCACAGCTGAACGAAAAATACGAAGGCAAAGACATACGGCTGCTGTCCTTCGGCGGTATCCATCCAGATTCAGCAGATTATAAAAAAGATCTGCGGGAAATCAAGCATCTGGGGCTGCAGGGGATCAAGCTGCACCCGGATTATCAAAACACATTTTTTGACGATATCCGCTACAAACGCATTCTGGACTACGCATCACAGCTCGGACTGGTCTGCGTCACCCATGCAGGCATTGATATCGGGTACCCCGACAACGTACGGTGTACGGTCGCTTCGATCATCAACGTGCTGGAGGAAGTGGCGCCGGAAAAACTGGTGCTGGCCCATTACGGCGGATTTAAGCTCTGGGAGGAAGTAGAGCGGGAGATTGCGGGAAGGGATGTTTATCTGGATACGGCTTATACGGCGGATCTGATTGCGGATGAGGTCTTTTTGAAAATCTTAAAAAAACATGGCGCAGATAAAATCCTGTTTGCGACAGACAGCCCATGGAGCGGCCAGGCGGAGTCGCTGGAGCATATTCGCAGGCTGGTGGAGGATCAGGGGGACAGGGAGCGGATATTGGGGGTGAATGCGCAGGGGCTGGTAAAGATATAGAGATGCCAGGTGTTGCGGATTTTCTTCCTTAAATAGATTGGTTAGCCAAGGGATGATGTGGCTATGCGGACGGCTCTGCGGGCTGTGGGCAGGCTTTACAATATCTGAAATTCAGTGTTATGGAAAGCCAGTGAAAACCAGCCGGGTGAGGGGAACTGGCCTGGCTTTAGCTGGTACGTAAAGCCAGTGAAAACCAGCCAGGCCCTTTCCCCCTCACCCGGCGTCCGCACAGCCACTAAAAAATCGCAACACATTGTCAAAGTTTTTGTCTGATACATCACATGAATCAGCACATGTGAATAAACTAGACAGTTTCAGTAAAACATCCAGTCCCACCGCCGTTCGCATTCAGATACAGACAGATTATTTTAGGAAGGAGAAGCTGTCCATCATGTATTTGGGCAGCAGAAGAAACGTGTTTATTAAGATTTTATTTTTGGTAATATTTTTTGCAGTCATGATCGCAGTCGGCCTCTACTCCAGGAAGCATGCCTCCAATGTGAATGATTTTGTCCTCGGAGGCAGAAGCGTCGGCCCGTGGCTGACGGCGTTTGCTTATGGAACGTCTTATTTTTCGGCAGTTGTATTTGTCGGATATGCGGGGCAGTTTGGTTATAAATACGGCCTGGCGTCTACGTGGATCGGCATTGGGAATGCGCTGATCGGGTCGCTGCTTGCCTGGGTAATTTTAGGGCGGCGTACGCGTATTATGAGCAACCACCTTTCGGCAGCTACCATGCCGGATTATTTTGGAAAGCGCTATCAGAGCAACGCGCTTCGTATCGCGGCATCTGTGATTTCATTTGTATTTTTGATTCCTTATACAGCTTCTGTTTATAATGGGCTTTCCAGGCTGTTTGGGATGGCTTTTGATATTCCGTATGAGGTCTGCGTGATTGTTATGGCGGCTCTGACCTGTGTTTATGTGATCCTGGGCGGTTATATGGCGACGGCGATCAATGATTTTATCCAGGGGCTGGTCATGCTGGCCGGAATTGTGGCGGTAATTGCCGCAGTGTTAAACGGGCAGGGCGGGTTTTTGCAGGCAGTCCGCAGCCTGTCGGTGTTTGAAAGCGATGTGGCGGTTACGGCGGGGCAGCAGGGGGCGTTTACATCATTTTTCGGGCCGGACCCGCTGAACCTGCTGGGTGTGATTATCCTGACGTCACTCGGTACATGGGGGCTGCCGCAGATGATACATAAGTTTTACGCGATTAAAGATGAAAAATCGATCCAGTCCGGCACGATTATTTCGACCTTTTTTGCGATCGTTGTATCCGGCGGCTGTTATTTTCTGGGCGGTTTTGGCAGGTTGTTTGATACGGCGGCGATTCATAAGGAAGATGGCAGCGTGATTTTTGACGCGATTATTCCGCAGATGCTTTCTACACTGCCGGATCTGCTTGTGGGCGTTGTGATTGTCCTGGTACTTTCCGCTTCCATGTCCACGCTGTCTTCGCTCGTGCTGACTTCCAGTTCTACATTGACGCTGGACTTCTTAAAGGATAATATCATTAAAAAAATGAGCGATAAAAAACAGCTGCTGTGTATGCGGGTGCTGCTTGTATTTTTCATTGTCTGTTCTGTGGTGCTGGCGCTGTTTCCGCCGAAATCCATTGCACAGTTTATCGCGCAGCTGATGGGTATCTCCTGGGGAGCGCTGGCGGGTGCGTTTCTGGCGCCGTTTTTGTATGGGCTGTACTGGAAAGGGGTAACACGCGCTGCTGTCTGGGCAAGCTTTCTTTGCGGAGTCGGGATTACAGTTTCAAACCTGTTTTTATCCTATATCGCATCTCCGATCAATGCAGGGGCGATTGCGATGGTTGCCGGGCTTGTAATAGTTCCGGCGGTCAGCCTGGTGACGCCGAAGATGGACGGCAGAGATGTGGAAGAGATTTTTGCGTGCCTGGAGGAGCAGGTGGTCGTTGATAAGAAGATTGCGCTGCCGAAGGAGCCGAAAAAGTAGCCTTTCGCAGCTGGCCTTCAACGCTGCCGGAAGCCAGGGGATGCAGATGATTATGTATCACTATAAATATATTGGATAAAATATCATGTGTGTATATTAGCTAACATATTGACGGATTGGATAAAATCACATATACTAAAATTAGCTAAAATGAAAAGGAGGAGGTTCTATGACTACGGCAACTGCAACAGATATCCAAAACAATTTCGGAAAATACCTGCAAATGGTGCAGGCTGGCGGGGAAATTATCGTAATGAAAAATGGCAAAGAGGTTGCGAGGTTAATATCCCATGATAAAAGCGTATCTTTCCTGACAGACTCACTGACGGGGGTGTTAAAAGGCGATTATCATGAAAAAGAAGCCAGAACGGAGCGTATGCAGAAATATGAAAGTGCTGATTGATACAAACATAATTTTAGATGTGCTTTGCAAACGTCCGGGTTTTTATGAGGATTCAGCGAAAATTTTTAAGCTCTGTGAGGTCGGGAAGATATCAGGCGTGATATCAGCCCTTACTGTCCCGAATATTATTTATATTCTAAGGAAAGAACTGGACGCAGAAAAGACAAAGGAAATTTTGGACATCTTATTCCTGATATTTTCTGTTGCCGATTTAAAGGCAGATGACCTGAGGAAAGCAGCTGATATGAAATTTAAGGATTATGAAGACGCAGTACAGAGCGCCTGCGCAGCAAGGGTAAAGGCAGATTACATGATAACCAGGAATATCAGGGATTTTACAGAAAGCAGGGTGGCGGCCATAAAGCCGGCGGAGCTTTTGGAGCGAATCTAACGCAACACAATATCAAAAGGTTTCTTGCAGCTATTTCATTTTGCGGTTGCCACTGTCATGAATCCGTGCTAAAATTCTAACAGGCATTCTAACTGACATTGCCATGGAAATAAGAATAAGGATACCGATTTTTATGGAACAGAAAAAAAACATTACATTCAGCGACATTGCAAAATACACGCATTTTTCCAAAACAACCATATCCAGATACTTTAACAATCCGGATTCCCTGACGCTGGAAAATCAGGAGATTATTGCCAATGCCCTGGAGGAGCTGGACTATAAAGAAAATAAGGTGGCGAGAATCCTTGCAAATGGAAAAAGTGAATTTATCGGCATTATTATCCCTAACCTTTTTTACCATTACTATTCCAAAATGCTGACACAGATTCTGTCCACTTATGAAACATTTGGCTATAAATTCCTTGTATTTATCGGAAACGAGGATGAAGAAGCTGAGAGGCGTTATATCAATGAACTGCTTGCCTATAAAATTGAAGGGCTGATTATTTTAAGCCATACCATACCATCACAGGAGCTGGCCGGACTGCAGATTCCCATTGTTACGATCGAGCGGGAGGACCAGTATGTATGCAGCGTCAATACAGACAATTATATGGGCGGCATCCAGGCTGCCAGCCTGCTTGCCAGACACGGCTGCGGCGCTCTGATTCATATCAATGCGCCGACGGATCCAAAACGCCCGGCTTATGGACGGATTCAGGGGTTTTTGGATTTCTGCAAGGAAAAGCAGCTCGAACACCGGGTTATTTACAAAGACTTTCAGAGCAATTACAACCAGATTCAGCAGCAGTTGTCTGAAGCGCTGGAGGAAATGGAAGATGCTTATGGCGGTGAAAAAAAGGGGGTATTTCTTTCCAGTGATACGAATGCAAATGCATTTTTAAATCTGCTGATCCGTAAATACGGAGCGCTTCCGGATGATTTTCTGCTGATGGGATTCGATAATTCCCCTGTTTCTACCGAAGCAGTGATCCCGATCAGTACCGTGGGTCAGCAGATTGATGTAATTGCTTATGAAGCAGTCAGCCTGCTTGTGCAGCAGATGGAAGAACGTAAAAAGCGCAGACCGGTCCTCTTAACGGAACCAGTCCATAAAATTATCGCCCCGATTCTGATCCGGAGGGAAACGACAGAAAAATAAGGGTGTTGCCGGTCACTCATAGCTGCTGGTACAGCCTCCGTCAATCAATACCTCTTTCCCACGGAACGCGAAACCGTAAATGCGGATCCGGCTGGTTTTCACCAGCTTTACATGAAACGCAAATTCGGGTGTTGTAAAGCCTGCAAAGTCGTCCGGTTAGCCACATCCCCTGGCTGACCAGGATCTTTCGGGAACCTCAAAAGCGCAACACAATGTCAAAAGTGTTTCTTTTCTGATTCATCCATATCAGGGATTCTTAACTTTCTGCAATCATTCGTCCTTAAGCGCTTATTTAATATCCGTCCGATAAAAATGCCACACCCCCACACCCGTAGCAATCCCCATCCAAACAAGCGACACAGCCAGCGTTTCCGCCACATAACCCGCCGTAAATCCATCAAACGGACAACCAGCCATTCTGGTAACCGGCCAGTACTGCGACAGCGTAATATTTTGCCCCGCAAACTGCATATCAACCACATTCAGAATCAATGCTGGAAAAGCGGCGATACCGATCCCGATGGAGATTCCGGCTGCCAGATTCCTGCAAAGCTCCCCGATCATTACAAATATAGCTGTCAGCGTACAAGTCATCAACAGCTGCAGCGCGGCATACGGAGGAAGATTTTTCCAAAGTTCCCCTGTAAATGCGTCTGCACCGATAAAGATCCGCCCGAGGATGAGTACGGCTGCAATGCCTGTCAGAGCAAAGAACACAGAAGCGAGTATCGCAGCCAGCAGCTTAGCCAGATAGATGGAGCTGCGGGAGCGCCCTTTTCCGACGATGTTTTTCATCATGCCGCTTCCGTATTCGCGGATTACAAAAATACTGGTGAAAATACCGATGATGCATGCCATTACATCTCCCGAAAAGATCTCCTGCATAAAGTCCATGATATGGATTCTGTCCCAGATGGAACCGGAAGTTTGCATCCTGTCCTGGATCATGGCGGTCATGCCGCTGTCCGCGCTGTCCTGGAAGGAACTGTTCATAACGGCCATCGTGCTGTACATCAATGCGACAAAGGCGATGGTTACAACGATGAAAATATAAAAGCTTCTGCTTTTCCGCAGCTTATAGATTTCTGCATTTAATAAACGAAACATTCCTTTTTCCTCCCGTAGTTAATCTGTCTGCCCCGGTTCGCCGGCGTCTCCAAGCAGCTCCATAAAGTAGCCTTCCAGATCCTGCCCCGCAAGATAGCTTTCTTTCAGGCGGATGCCGTTTTCGATAAGCGCCTGGTTGATTCCGTCAGGGTTTTCCAGGCTGTCAAAAACGCGCAGGACGCCCGGCTGCGGGACGTCGTAGTTGTGGATATGAAGCGTCTGCTCCAGGATGCCTGCCGCCTGGTGCGGCTGGTCGACAGAGAGCTTTAAGCATCTGCGGCAGCGCTGCTGCAGTTCTTTGGAATCAAATTCTTCAATCAGGGCACCGTTTCGGATAATGCCATAGTCGGTTGCTATTTTGGATAATTCCCCCAGAATATGGCTGGAGATCAGGATGGTCATTTGTTTTTCGCGGTTCAGCTGCAGCAGCAGGTCGCGGACTTCTTTAATTCCGGCAGGATCCAGGCCGTTGATCGGTTCGTCCAGAATCAGAAAATCCGGGCTGCGCAGCAACGCGATTGCGATGCCAAGGCGTTGTTTCATTCCCATAGAAAAATTTCTGGCTTTCTTGTTACCGGTACCGGAAAGGCCGGTGACCGCCAGCAGTTCGTCCGGGCGGCTGCGGTCTGTAATGCCAAGGCTTCGCCGCAGGACTTCTATATTTTCCCATGCGGTCATACCCGGATAAATGCCGGGGCTTTCAATCAGGGTACCGATGCGGATCCGCTGTTTTTCCAGGTCTTTGGAGTGAAACAGCGTCATGGATCCGGCGTCCGGCGCGGCAAGGCCGGCCGCCATACGCATAAATGTGGTCTTTCCGGCGCCGTTTCTGCCGATAAAGCCGTAAATACTTCCTTTTTTGACATGCATACTCACGGCATCTACAGCTTTGGAATGGCCGTATATTTTGGTGAGCGCGTCTGTCTGCAATACATATTCCATTGTTTCTTCCTTTCTGTCAGAGCTAGTGCGGCAGCCTGTTTCTGCCTGACTGTCAGAGCTGGTGCGGCAGCCTGTTTCTGCCTGAACAGCTGCCAGTACCGTGTTGCAGTATCAAGTATAGCGTTTGTTTTTTTAGAAACTTTAGGAAAAGTATTTAGAAAAGATAAAGTTTTTATTTCATTTTAAATCCAATGCCCCAGACCGTCTGGATATAGGTTTCATCCGGGGAGAGCCTGGCCAGTTTTTGGCGGATATTGCTGATATGGACGTTCACCGCATTGTCTTCGCCTAAAAACTCCTCGTTCCAGACGGATTCGTAGATATTGCTTTTGGTAAATACTTTTTGCGGATGCTCCATAAGCAGCTTTAGGATCAGGTATTCCCGCCTGGTCAGGGGAAGCTCCGTTTCTTTTACAAACAGGGTGTGGTTTTCCGGGTACATGGTCAGATCCTTATAAGTAAGCGTATGCGCCGGGCCGCAGTCTGTTGCAGCGTCTGCGGCAGCTTTAAAACTCCGCCTTAAGACAGCTTCCA
Organism: uncultured Eubacterium sp.; assembly: GCA_947564835.1. Lineage (GTDB taxonomy): Bacteria > Bacillota > Clostridia > Lachnospirales > Lachnospiraceae > Eubacterium_J. The sequence continues at coordinate 13,129 of CANOET010000077.1, forward strand.
GGCGTGCCAGCAGTTCTCCGGTGTCAAACGGTTTTGTCAAATAATCATCGGCGCCTGCATGAAGCAGCGAGATCCGGGTAGATACGTCCTCTTTTGCGGAAGCGATAATAACGGCAGTTTCTTTGTGCGCCGCCTTAATCTGCGCAAGCAGTTCTTCTCCGTCCATGCCGGGCAGCATCAAATCTAAGATAACGGCGGCGGGAGCCTGTTTTTGGATGTGCAGCAGCGCTTCGGTACCGGAAAATGCCTGGATGGCGCGGTAGCCGTTTAAAGTCAGCAGGTCTTTCAGCATTTTGTTAATATCGTTGTCGTCCTCGACGATCAGGATGTATGTGTGCAATGCGGGTACCTCTTTTCAGCAAGAATGCGTATTACTGGGTTTAAGATATAACAAATTTGTGTTTTCGTCAAGATTTCATTTTGTCTTTCCATCTGGCAGATTCTATGTTAAGATAACAGAAAATAAATCGCACAAAAATTCATCAACGAAACAACGGGGAGGTTTGAACCATGAATATCACTATCACCGGCAACTTAGGCAGCGGCAAATCCAGTGTCTGCAAGGAGCTTCAAAAATCCGGCTTTACCATTATCTCAGCAGGGGACATTTTCCGCGAAATCGCGGCGGAAAAGGGAATGACCGTGCTGGAGCTGAACGAGGCGGCGAAAAAAGACCGCAGCATTGACGACCTGCTGGATCAGCGCAGTACGAAGCTGGGCAAAGAGATGGACCATACCGTGTTTGATTCCCGGCTTGCCTGGCATTTTGTAGACAACAGCTTTAAAGTATTCCTGCTCGTGGATACGCAGGAAGCAGCCAGACGTGTTTTCGACGGCGCTGACCGCGGTGCGGAGTCTTATCAGGATATGGAAAAGGCGCGCGCCGGGCTGGAAGAACGGGCAAGGCTGGAGCAGGAACGCTTCCGTATGCTGTATGGGATTGATTATTATGATGTGTGCAATTACGATCTTGTTATAGAAAGCAGCTGTGCGTCGCCGTATCAGATTGCGCAGGAAATACAGCGGAATTTTGAACTGTATCAGCAGCAGCCTTTTCCGACCAAGGTGGAGCTGAACCTCAGACGCCTGCATCCGTCTGTGCCGCTTGCGGATCTGGAAAAACGGGGTTTGGATACGCAAATGCGTCAGGAGCCGGAAAGCGGGCAGACGCTGTGTGCGGCGGAAAGTTTTTCGGTTACGCGAAAGGGCGGGTATTTTTATCTTTCTGAGGATGCGGAGCATGAAAGGGCAATTGCGGCAGCCGCAGCGGGCAAGGTATTTGCACAGGTCCGGGAGATCCGCGCAGATGAAAAGGCGCAGAAGCAGATTCGGGAGCTGCCGCAGAGTGAGGCTGAAAAGTATGCGCAGGCATACGGGTTCGATGAACGGGTGCGGGAGCCGGGGTATATGGCGGATTTTTCAAGGATATTTTAAAACTGCGGGATAGATATTGATTGGCTAGGGGATGTGGCTAAGCGGACGACTCTGCGGGCTGTGGCCAGGGGACGCGCCGGGAGACACAC
>CANOET010000078.1 GCA_947564835.1 uncultured Eubacterium sp.
GCCCCATGGGAGCAGCCCGCTTGCCTGGCAGCGCCTGGCCGCAGGTGACAGCAGCTGGCGGTTGGCAGGCTTTTGGTGGTTCCCCGTGTGGTTTGTTGGTTTGTTTTTGGTTGTTTTGCGGTTCTGTGGTTAGTTTGTAGTTCTTGGTTGGTTTGTGGTTCTATAATTTTGTAGTTCTGTAGTTGTAATCTTTGTTTTGGCTGCAGCGGTTTTTTCATAAGAGAATCCGGCTCTTTGGTGTTGATGGAATTTCTTTGAGCCGGATTCTGTTAATTACTTATTATCTCTTGAGATTTACCAGCTCTTCCAGGATGCTGTCGGAGGTGGAGATTACTCTGGAGTTTGCCTGGTAGCCGCGCTGGGTTGTGATCATTTGGGTAAACTCGGTTGCGAGGTCTACGTTGGACATTTCGAGTGTTCCGCTGTCGATGGTGGAGCCGTCGGAGTCCATTTCTACGCCAATGCCGTCGAACAGACCGGAGTTCATTGTGGTGCGGTAGCAGTTGTTGCCGATGCTCTCTAAGCCGGATGCGTTGCCGAATCTGGCTACGGCGATCTGGCCGAGCAGTGTGGTGTTGCCGTTGTCGTAGCTGCCGTAGATCTTGCCGCTTTGGTCTACGGAAAGGCCGATCAGTGCGCCGACGTGTTTTCCGTCGCCTTCGCCGTCGCTGTTGCCGTTGGACATGGCTGCGGTGGAGGATCCGCCGTTGGATAAGTTCTGCAGGGTTGAGAAGTCGATCTCAATGTCTGAGAACGGGTTGCCTTCCGGCAGATAGTTGGATAAGCGCAATGTCTGTGTTTTATTTCCATCAGATCCAATATAGGTCAGAGAACCGTCTGCTGTGGAAAACATTGCTTTGTATCCGTCTGCTCCCGGTGTTACGATTTCATAAGACCAAGCCCCTTTTTCACCGAACTTATAACGAACCTCAACGTCTTTTGGCAGATCTGTTGTAAATATTCCTTCATCGTTTACTGTATTTGTAGATAAAACAATGTATCCGTCTCCCATATGATCGTTTAACGTATCATTATAAGTAGCCGCTTGTAATTGTGCAGCCAGATTCGTAAGATCTTGACTTGCTCCTGCCGGAGCTGTAATATTAGTAATTGCTCCACTCGCATCGACAGTAACCTGAAGCTCACCTGTTGTATAAGGAACACCAGCGAGAGCTGTAACTTTTGGCGCATATTCATCATACAATTTTCTTGTCATGGAAGAATCAATCGTATAGACGGTGTTTCCTTGTGCATCGGTACTCGATTTTATATTGCCTTTTTGGTATTCCTCTGTTAAATCTGCTAAAACGGAATGTTCTTTTGTAATATTAATCGTTGTGCCGCCTCCTCCAGCGGTGCCGCCTGTCATCCAGGCTGGTAATGCTCCAGTATATGCAGCGCCGCCGCTTTCAAATATCTCGGTTGATATAATCGTAGTGACACCATTTGCGACCGTAGCAGTAGCTCGAATGGTCAAGCCGGACGGCAGCTGGTCTGCCTTGCTGCTGGAAAATACGCTGTTTAAATAATCAGAGGTAAAGTTATATTGAATACCTGTGCCTCCATTGGCTGTCACTAAATCGTTTGCAAGCTTTGTCATCGTATTGCCCATCCCGCTTGCAATCTTGTAGTTATCTGTAATAACAACGTTGCTGCCTTGCCCGCCTCCCCACAAATCTCCGAGACCTACATTGGCGTCTGCTGTCAGTATAGAAACGCCATTTGCATCCTGGATATCCGTCAGGTTGATGGTATATTCGCCCTTATCCCCTGTTTTTTGTGCGGCAAATCTAGCAGTATATGGGTAGCCCAGGTTATCGTAGAAGCGCAGGTTCAGCATATATCCTTTGTCAGAGTTGACATTGGAATTATTGTCATCCAGGATTCCGGTACACATGCCGTTGGTTGTATATTCCGGCTGTGAGGTCTGGTTTTCCGGGGACATGATTCTTAACGGGGTTACGGTATCTTTGCGGATATTGCCGTTCGCGTCTACCTGCCAGCCCATGACCTGGTAGCCGGTGGATTCCATACAGAGGTTGCCTGCGCCGTCTACGTAGAATGCGCCTGCCCTTGTAAATACATTTTCGCTTCCGGTGTTTACAATATAAAAGCTGGTTGAGTTTTTATCGGATAATTTTAAGTCGAAGGCTTTTCCGGTGGATTCAGATGCTCCGCCTGTGTCGATGTCGATCGAGGTGGATGCGAAGGTAACGCCGAGACCGATCTGCTTGGCGTTGACGCCGCCTTTGCCCATTTCAGCGTTCGGGCCGGATGCGAAGGCTGTGTTTTGATACATCATTGTACTGAATGTGGTACGGGTGGATTTAAAGCCTACGGTGTTTACGTTTGCAATGTTGTTGCCGATTACGTCCATTTTCGTCTGGTGGGTCTTAAGGCCTGCGACCGACGAATATAATGCTCTCATCATAGTGAAATGACCTCCTGAATTATGCTGCTGTATTGAGGCGCTGTGCGGTTTCTTCTGTCAGTCTGAAACCGCAGCCTCCTGATATAGGTCCAGCCTACATGATCACAGCGCCGTCAATGTTGGTAAAGATACTTTCGTCTGCTTCACTTTTATCTAAGGCGGTGACAACCGTCTTGTTTGGTATGTTTACGATAAATGCCAGTGAATCGACAATTACGAGTGAATCGTGGATTCCTTTTTCGCCTGCTTTTCTGACACCGGATTCCAGGCGTTCGTTCTGTTCCCTGGATAGGCTGATGTTGCGGGTTTGCAGACGCATGGATGCGTGCTTGGAAAATTTTAAGGGACTGATTCCTGCTGCCGGCGTATCCTTTAATTGTTCTGTTTTTGTCTGGCTTTGCTGCCTTAACACTTCCTCAAAAGATACGTGCGAGCCTGCATCCGCTGCAGCATCATTTTTCTGCGTCAGATACTGATCCGTCATCTGTTGTATGGAAGTGAATTGTTTTTCGATTCCTTTCATATTTTCAACTCCATTTTTTGCCTGATATCCAAAGCCTCCCTGCGTTGTCTATCGTGCAAAGATTACGGCCTGTCAGTGTTTAGCGGCGTTATTCTTTTTTCTGTGCTTTCAGTTCGTCTAAGATCTGCTGCAGGATCGAGGCTACGTCGTCTTTGCCTTCGCTGTCCCCGTCCCCGGTATTGCCGAATTTCTTTTCCGCGGCCTGAATGGCGGCTGTGACTTCTTCATATTGGGTCATTGTGGATTCCCCGATATTTTTGCGCTGCGTTTCTGTGAGTGTCTCGTAGCAGTCGGATGCTTTTTTCAGGGATGTTACATACCCTTTCAGTGTTTCTTCGTCGGCTGCTTCTACGTCGGATACGGACGGCAGGTTGTTAACCAGCCCGGTAAACTGGGTTGCTTTTAATGCGTCCATCTTGATCTCCAGCTTGCGCAGCTTATCTAACGCGTCTTTTTCCACAAATTGCTTCTGGGTTTCTGTCATCTTGTCGTATTCTTCGCGTGCGGATTTTACAAGCCCTGCGTCATTGACGGTCAGGTTCTTTTCATCCGGAAGCAGCTTGATCATCTCGTGGAATTCGTTCGCCAGTACGGAGCCTTTGTAGTATTCTTCGTCTGCTACGGTGTCCAGCTTGTCGAGGTCGTACAGCTTATCGTTGACGGAAAGCTTCGTCTTGCCGTCCTGTTTTGTGATGTAGTCTACTTTGCCTTTGACATATCCGTTGTCGCCGTCATTGATCAGTACGTATTTGCCGACCAGGGCGTTTGCAGATTGTTTGTCAAATGCCTGCTGCATGTTGTTTAATGATTCTACCATGGAGAATGTGGCCATCTGTGCTACCCATTCCGTATTGCTTGTCGGCTCTAACGGGTCCTGGTACTGCATCTGTGCGACTAACAGCTGTAAAAACTGTTCCTGGCCCATTGTATTGTTGACGTTTTTCTTTTTACCGCTTCCGGTAGTGCTGGAAGATGCGTCAGACGAATCTTCTACGAATCTTCCGTCTTTTACTTGCTGAATTAATGCCATAGGGATTCTCCTTTCTTTCTATAAATATCTGATTTTTCTTCCGGATCCAATGCCGCTGTCCTTTCTTTTCCTTTTTCTTAACAAAGGGACATTGGATGCAGGATGGAAGCCGGCGTTTACGCTTTATAATCGACGTTGTTGCCGTTATCGCGCATAATCTGTGCGACGAGCGCTTCTTCTTCGGACATCAGGCCGGAAATACCGTCCAGGCTGTTTAAATCATCGACGTTGATAGACCTTCTGGAATGCCTGCGGTTTTGTTCTTCCTGCTGTCTGGCCTGTTCTTCCTGGCTGTGGGCGTCGCGCTCTAAGTTGCTTTCAAATTCGTGCGTGCCGACGGATACTTCGACGGCGTCGACTTTGATGCCCTGCTGGTTTAAGTTATCCTTTAAAACAGCTGCCTGCTGTACAAGCGCTTCTTTCAGGTTTTCATTCTGTGCGGAAAGCTGCGCGGTTACGACGCCTTGCTTTTCCGATACATGCAGATAGACCTTTCCGAGGTTGGCCGGATTTAACTGCATTTCAATGGATTTTACATCTTCGGACAGATGGACCCTCGAATATTGGACGATCTGGTCGATCACTTCCTGCAGGTTGACCTGCGGCAGCGGCGTTTCGGCTGTCAGGTTCTGCGGCGCCTGAACGTTTACGGATGCTTCCTGCGGATGTACCTGTGCGTGGAAGTCAAAGCGTGTCTGTTCCTGCGGCTGCTGTTTTCCGGTCAGCGGATTTTGCGGCTGGGCGCTGGCCTGTGTTTCCTGCTCCTGGGCCTGCGGGTTTTGCTGCTGTCCCTGTTCCGGTGCGGTTTTGGCTGCCTGTTTTGTTTCCTGCGGCTGAACCTGCTGTTCCGGTACGGTTTCCTGCGGCTCCGCTTCTGTCTCCTGCGGATGGGCCTGTACGGTCTGTACGGCTTCCCGCTGCGGCGCTTGCGTTGTCTGCGCGGCCTGTTCGGTCTGTACGGCTTCTGGCTGTACCGCCTGCTTTGGCTGCTGCTGCGGCGCCTCCTGTATGATTTCCGGCGCCTCTGTCTGCTGCTGGTCTGGCAGCATCGTTTCGATTGGCTGTTCGGCCTGTTCCAATGCCGTATGAACCTGTGTCATCAGATCTTCCATGGACATGCCCAGTTCTTGCAAAAGATCTTTCGTAATGGCAGATGTTTCCTGCATCACGATCTGGAAATTTTCCTGGAACAGCATCATCCCGGCATCCTCGCTGCCTGTCAGCTCTACTGCCAGTGCGACCAGCTGCTGCGGATCCAAAAGGTCTGCCTGTGTCAGCCCGAGTAATTCCATGGCTGCTTCCAGCTGTTCCTCATCTACACCCAGATTTTCCTTGATGCTTTCTTTTATGTCCGCGACAGCTTCCTCTACTGCCTGCGTAACTGTTTCGGCATCCGCTTCGCTGCTGTCGCTTTTGCCGGATACCTGCTCTGCTTTTGCAGATGTTTTGCTCTGATACTGCTCATACTGCTGCTTTACGCTGCTGCCGCTGTCCGCCGCTTTTGCCTGCGGGATAGCTGCCTGGTCCTTTGCGGTCTGTGCCGTATTGGAAGAGTTCTGGCGCATGTAATTGGAAAAAGCGCTCTGCAGGCCCTGGGTTTTTGTATTTCTTGCCCCTGACGTTTCTGCTGCCGGTGTTGTTTCGGTGTTTGAAACCGTCATAAGTTGTATTGCTGGCATCGTCTGCCTCCTTTCTGTATATTTCTGTTCTGTTTCTATAATATAAACTGCTTTCCCGAAGCGTTACGCTCCGGCTGCAGAATATACCGCATCCGGTATTTACCTCTTATCCGGTTCTAACATTTCTGTCAGCTTTGCCGCTGTATCCTGGTTCATGGCCGCCAGAATATCCCCGCGGTTCTGTGCGGACATTTTCTCCAGAATCCGTTTGACAAGCGAAAGGTTATCGGTCATCGAATCAAAGATCGTTGCCGCGTCCTTCGGCTTGATGGATGAATAGGTCTTGACATAATCATCGACCTTGCTGTCATATTCCTGCTGCTGTACGACTTCCTTATACAGCACTTCGGCGTTGTCCGGATTAATCTCTTCATAAAATTTGCGGTATTCCGCGATATCCGGCGCATTGTCCCCAAATACGACTTCTTCATAAAATTCCTGCCGCAGGGCTTCAAAGGCCGCTTCATTTTCACGATATTTTCTTAATTTGCGTACCTGCGCCTGCAGGTCTTCAATTCTGGAGGAGCTGTCTTTATCGGTCTTTACTGCCGCATCCAGTTCCGCTTCCAGTTCTTTAATGCGCGCGATTGCCGCATCCAGTGTTTTATACGGATAATCGGCATTTTCATCTGCTTCCGGCTTTACTTCCGGCAGGATTTTATTGATATACGGTACGTCTTTTAAAATCGGGTACAGCACCGTGGAGCCGAATCCGCCGACATCCAGACGGACGAGCAGCGCCAGGATCCCAAGCCAGATCGCGATGATTACGATAGTCGCAAATGCTACAATCAGCTTGCCGCCGACAGTCTCCTGCTCTTCGACCATTTCCTGTTCCTGTTTTGCGGCTTTTTTCTCCAGCTTCTTTTTTCGTTTTTCTTCTTTTTTTCTTTCTTTTTCCTGTTTTTTAGCATCTGCCTGTGCTACTGCTTCTTCCGGCATTTAGAACCTCCTTCTATGTATAACGGGAAAGACAGGCTGCCCCGCCTCTTTAGGTACTTTCTCCATGATAGGTATAGCTGACAAGCTCATTTACGGCCTGGTTTTCTTCATAGGCCACTTCCTGTTTAAATTCTTCAAATGCCCGCTCCCGCAGTTTTTCGAACGTCTTGCGCTCGATCATCATTTCGTTTAGCTTCAGCCTTGCTGCTTCCACCTGCTTTTCCGCCGTATGGACGACCATCATCTGTGCGCGGATTTTTGTTTTCATAATGTCAATCGACTGTTTATTTTCTTTGATATCGCGGATGCTGATCGTTCCGTTGACAAGGTCTACCGCCCGTTTTTCATACGCCGACCGCTGTGTGATCAGCATCTGCAGCGCGGCCTCTTCCCTGCGCAGCCTTGCGTTTGCCTGGCCGTATGCTATTTTTGCCTGGCTTTCCAGCTTTAATTTGATATCTAAAATGCTTTGCAGCTTGAATACGAATTTCGCCATTTCAAAGCCCCTTTTCAATCCTGAAAGATCGCTTCCAGACGCTGCGTGATTTCTTCAAACGTAAATTTCTCCATCGTCCCCTGCATCAGAAACTGGTTCACGGCGTTGATCTTTTGGATCGCATAATCAATCGCCACATTGGAGCCGCTTTTATAGGCGCCGATATTGATCAGTTCTTCTGCTTCGTCATAAGTGCCCAGGACGTTGCGCAGCTTTCCGGCAGCGCTTTTATGGTCATCTCCCGCAATGGCGCTCATACATCTGGAAATGCTTGCCAGCACATCAATCGCCGGATAATGGTTTTTCTGCCCCAGCCTTCTTGATAATACAATATGCCCGTCAAGGATGCTTCGTGCCGTATCCGTAATCGGCTCGTTAAAATCATCGCCGTCTACCAGTACGGTATACAAGCCCGTAATCGAACCTTTATCTGAATTGCCCGCGCGTTCCAAAAGCTTCGGCATTTCGGAATAAATGCTCGGCGGATAGCCCCTTGTAACCGGAGGTTCGCCGGAGGCCAGCCCGATTTCCCGCTGCGCCATGCTGAAACGGGTCAGCGAATCCATCATCAGCAATACATCCCTGCCCTGGTCGCGGAAATATTCCGCGATCGCTGTCGCCGTCTTTGCCGCTGTTTTACGGATCAGGGCCGGTTTATCCGAGGTCGCCACGATGACGACGGAACGCTTCATGCCTTCCTCGCCCATATCGTTTTCGATAAATTCGCGCACCTCCCGCCCGCGCTCCCCGATCAGGGCAATCACGTTAATATCCGCCCTCGTATTGCGCGCAAACATGCCCATCAGCGTACTTTTTCCGACGCCGGAGCCTGCAAAGATCCCGATCCTCTGCCCTTTGCCGACCGTAATCAGCCCGTCTACCGCCTTTACGCCTAACGGCAGCACGTCGCGGATAATGATACGGTCCATCGGGTCCGGCGGCATGGCGTCTACCGGATATTCATAGTCTAACGTCAGCTGCGCAACATCGGTCGGCCTGCCGAGCCCGTCTAACGTATGGCCCAGGATATTGTCGCCGACCTTCACGGACAGCGGACGCCTGGTATTTTCCACAATGCACCCGACCCCGATGCCTTCCACGCTTTCAAACGGCATCAAAAGAATATGCTTGTCACGGAAACCGACGACTTCCGCCATGACCCCCGTGTCCGTACTCCGGTCAATGATAATGCGGCACAGGTCGTTGAGCTTGGCGTCCGGGCCCAGCGATTCGATCGTTAACCCGACGACTTTTGCTACTTTTCCATACCGGTTAAAATAGGTTTTATCTGCTAATGCAATATATTTCTGATACTGCCTGTTTATAACTCCATTCACCATAAAATCCTCAGTCCGCCGCGGCTAACGCCTGCAAATCCTGAACCAGATTGGATAGCTGGATCTCAATCCCGCATTCAAAAAGGCCCTCGTCGGTATCTATCGTACACTGCCCAGGCTGCATGGATTCATCCATAAGAATGTCCAGAACCGCTTCGCCGCCGATTTTTTCAAATATCTCCTGCTTATGCTCACAGACGGATGCATAGTCATCCGCGCTGACAAAAATGCGAAATTCCCGGCTGTTTTTGATATGCTGTACGGTACGCCGGATTAAATGCAGCAGGACGGAACGGTGTTCCACGAGCCCGGTATGCATGACCTGGTCAAACACATGGATCACTGCGTCCATTACTTCCGGCTCCATCGTATGCAGGCGCGCCGCATATTCCTGTTCCTGCTGTTCTTTCAGCTGCTCCAGCTGCTGGCGCAGCTGTGCCTCCTGCGCCTTGGCATGCTCCATGCCCGCAGCATAGCCCTGTTCCTCTCCCTGCTGCCTGGCGTTTTCTTTTAGCTTTTCCGCTTCCTGGACAGCTTTTTTCAAGATTGTTTCCGCATCCGCGGTCGCTTTGGATACAATCTGATCCGCTTCTTCCTTGGCGCGCTCTACATAATCAATTTCCAGCTCCGGCGAAACAGAAAATGCCATGCCCGCGATCCCTTCAGTAAATCCGGCCGGCTGTGTGCCGTCTGCACCGTCCTTTGCTTCCCCGCCGGAAGCCTCCCCGTTTTGGAGCTCCTCCTGCTGCCTGCGCAGCTGCGCCATACGCTCAAACGAAAGCGCCGTCAGCTTCTGTTCCAGCAGCTCGTTATGGTCAATGACACGGGTATAAGCCTCCCCTTTGTTCCTGTTGACCTGTGCTTTGTATAGGTTAGACAACGATCTCGTCACCTCCGCCTCTGGAAATTACAATCTCAGCGGAATCCTCCAGCTTACGGATAACAGCAACGATTTTCTGCTGTGCTTCTTCTACGTCCTTCATTCTTACCGGACCCATAAATTCCATATCTTCTTCGATCATGGCAGCCAGACGTTTGGACAGGTTCTTTAAGATCGCGCCCTTTACTTCGTCGTTGGAGCCCTTTAGCGCAATCGCAAGGTCGCTGTTTTCCACGTCACGCAGCACACGCTGGATCGCACGGTCGTCCAGCAGAAGGATATCTTCGAATACGAACATCTTCTTGCGGATCTCGTCTGCCAGTTCCGGCTCTTCCACCTCGAGTGTTTCCATAATATGCTTTTCTGTACTCCGGTCTACCGTATTTAAAATGCTTACGATTGCATCGACGCCGCCGACAATCGTGTAATCCTGGTTTGCCAAAGATGCCAGCTTGCGTTCCAGCACGCTTTCCACTTCTTTGATCACGTCCGGCGACGTACGGTCCATCATCGCAATACGCTTTGCCACATCCGCCTGCTTTTCCGGGTCCAGCGAACCTATAATCATAGACGCCTGGTTCGGAGACAGATAAGACAGGATCATAGCGATCGTCTGCGGATGTTCATCCTGGATAAAGTTCAGCACCTGGCTGGCATCCGTCTTACGCACAAATTCGAACGGACGTACCTGCAGCGATGCCGTCAGCTTTGTAATCACCTGCTGTGCGCGCTCCTCGCCGAGCGCTTTGTCCAGAAGGTCCTTTGCGTAGCCGATACCGCCTTCTGATATGTATTGCTGTGCCAGACACACCTGATAAAACTCATTGATGATATCATCCTTAAGCTGTGGCGCGATGCTCCTCGTATTCGCGATCTCCAGTGTCAGCTCTTCGATCTCATCTTCTTTTAAATACCTGAAAATACTTGCTGATTTTTCCGGTCCCAATGCGATCAGAAGCACTGCCGCTTTTTGGAGACCACTCATCTTATCTGCCATGTCGCTCCCTCAATATTCTTTATTCCCAGTCCTCATTGAGCCAGTTGCGCAGCAATGACGCAACTGCTTCTGGTTTTTCTTCTACGAATTTCTCGATCAGTACTCTTGCCTCGGACTTTTCCTTGAAGCCGATATCTTCCAGATTGTCCTCTTCGTTTTCCTTTGTTGTCTGCAATAAAGTCTCCACAGATAATTCCGGCTCCAGTTCCGGTGCTTTTTCTTTTCTCGTGCTCATAAATACGACAAATCCAAGCAGTGCAAAGATCAGGACTGCCAGTATAATCTCCAGATAATCCGAGAATGTCCTGCCGCTTCCCGAAGACGGGATAAACAGCGGTTCCTGATAGGCAATGACGGAAATGCGCTCCGCGTCAATGCCGGTTGCCTTTGCAATCACATCGATGACTTCCGCGTCCACATTCTGCCTTTGGACACCCTGGCCTTCGATCTGCGCCCGGTATTCTTCAAATGTCGTATCGTCTAACGTACCGTCCCTTCTTAACGCGTCTTCATCGTATTTTACATACGTCTTTAAAGTCACGCCGACCGATGCGTTTTCATATAAAATATTGCCCATCCCTTCTTCTTCGCTCGTTACCGTTTCATTCACCAGATAGTCCCTGGAAGAATCCGAAATGGTCTGCTCCGTCTGCTCTCCGTCCTGCAGCATATAGTTACCGTCTTCCCCGTTCGCATCCGTGCCCGGTACGCCTGCATTTCCGGAAATCGTCGATTCGTCATAGGTCCGGTCGCTTCCGTAATAGCCCTGGTCACGGCCGTCTGCCACATCATATTCTTTGCGGTTTGTCGTTTTTTTGCCGAAATTTAACGGCAGGTTAATCCCGACTTCAACGCCCTGATACTGCCCGGTGCCGAGCAGCACGCTTTTAATATCGCCTTTTACTTTATTTTCAAACTTCTGCTGATAAGAAAGCTGTGAAGCAGTCATGCCGGAAGCTGTAGCAAGCTCTCCCATCCCGCCGGAATACAGCAGGTTCAAATTGCTGTCCATAATGGAAATATTGTCCGTTGTCTTATTTCCGAGCCCGGTGGCAATCATACGCGCCAGCCCGAGCGCCTGTTCCTCTGACATTTCCCCGTTCAGTGTCAGAAATACTTCTGCAAACGATTCCTTTTCGCTGGAAATCAATGTGCCGTCCTCCTGCGGAACGTCCAGCGTCACCGTTGCCTTGTCCACATTGGCAAGCGTCTCTAAATCCCTTGCCATCCGTTTTTCCTGGTACTCTTTATACAGCTTTGCCTTATCCGCTTCCGTCGTACTCAGGCTGCCGCTTAAAATCTCTTTGAGCGCTTCGTCTTCAGTGCGGATGGCATTGGAGCCAAGCAGGATATTGGCAGCCGACGAATCCTTCTGGCGTATCGTAAACGTCATCCCGTCGTCTGACACCTCATGATAGATCCCCGCATCCGTTAACAGCGTCTGCACCGTCGACGCTTCCGACGCATTTTCGCATATTTTGATAATCGCCATCTTGGGCCTGGTGAGTACAAACGATAAAATCCCGACCGCCACCAGTACAACCAGTACCGAACTGACCATAATCATCTGCTGCTTTCTGGTGAATTTTTTCCACCATTCCACAATACTGTTTAATAACTCTCTTATCCTATCCGGCATTTCACTCCCACTCTCCACATTGAAATCTATGTAACGTACTTCTTATTAAATCTGCATCTGCATAATCTCACGGTATGCATCCAGCAGCTTATCCTTAACCGCCACCGTATACTGCAGCGAGATATTCGCTTTCGACTGCGCAATCAATAAGTCATGCGTATTTTCCGACTGTCCCATTGCAAACTGGATCATCGCGGACTCCGCGTCATTGTGCAGGTCATTTGTCTCATTTACCATGCCGATCGCAGACTGGAACACCGTCTCAAAATCTTCCACATTCTCCTGCGCCGCAATATCAAACTGCTTTTGTGCAGCCAGAAACGCGGCTTCTGCCGCAGAAGCTCCTGTAATACCCGATACACCCATTTTCATCCACTCCTATTTTTCTACTTACCGATCTGAAGCCCGGTCTGCGCCATGGATTTGCTTGCTTCAAACGCGGTAATATTCGCTTCATAAGCCCTGCTTGCATCGATCAGGTTCGTCATTTCCGTTACAAGGTTTACATTCGGATAAGATACATATCCGTTTTCATCCGCATCCGGATGCGACGGATCGTATTCCATAATAAAATCGCTCGTCGTATCTTCCGCGACCTCCACGACTTTTACACCGTTTCCGATATGACTGCCCCGTTTCCTGCTCTCTGTCAGATAACGGTCAAACCGGTTGACTCCTTTTTCCTGAAACGAAACAACCTTACGTCTATAAGTCGTACCGTTATCCGTCCTCGTTGTATTTACGTTTGCAAGATTTTCCGCAATAATATCCGCGCGGAACTGCTGTGCCGTCATACCTGACGCGCTGATGCCAAATGATTGAAATAGTGCCATATGCTTATTCCTTTCTGAACCCACCTGTCAGGTTCCGGTTTTCCTGATTCACCAAACCGTTCCGATACGTCCTCTGTCCCGGTTAGTTGCCAATTGCCGTACGCATCCGCGTAAACTCCTGCGATATGCTGTCTGTCAGCGCCTGATAGCGGATCTGCTCCGACGCCAGCTCCACATTTTCCGTATGGATATCGACATTATTATCGTCCAGGCGGTAAGAAAATGATTCCGCCGCCATATCAATCTGCGAAGTCGCCGTCAGCCGGCCCAAATTAACATTATGTACCTTTTCATCCAGATTCCGGTTAAATTTGGAATCCATCATCTCACGCTCCAGCAAAGACTGGAAATCGACATCATACCGCTTAAATTCCGGCGTCGTCGCATTCGCAATATTATTCGCAAGCACACTTTCCCGCAGCCAGCTTGCATCTGCCGCTTTATCCAATACGTTAATGTAATCAAATGCAGATGATTGTATCATAAAATCCCTCCTGATCCTCGTTTCTTTTTGGAATTTCCTGCTGTTTCTTCCTATTTATTCTTATTCATTGTATTTTCTACTCTATAATACATTATAATTAATTGCAAAATTTTATCAAGAGTATTTTTACTCGATATTTTATTTTTTTTGTCGACTAATTACCAATACTGGAAAGACCAGGCAAAAAAAAGGAATCTTTATGCAAATACCGCTCAGATTCCCTTCTGATTTTTCTTTTTGATCACATCCAGCTCCGAGAATACCACATCATTTACAACTTTTATATATGTTCCTTTCATACCTGACGACCGGGACTCAATCACACCCGCGCTTTCAAATTTGCGCAGTGCATTGACAATCACCGAACGCGTAATCCCAACGCGGTCCGCCACCTTGCTCGCGACAAGGATTCCCTCTGTCCCGTTTAATTCATCAAAGATATGGATAATCGCCTCCAGCTCTGAAAACGACAGCGTACTGATCGCAGAACGGACGATCTGAAGCTTTCTTGTCTCCTCTTCACTTTCTTCATTCACGGAACGCATCATTTCCAAACCGACAACAGTCGTCCCGTATTCGCTTAAAATAATGTCATCAATATCATACGAATCATCCACGCGATAGATAAACAGCGTCCCCAGACGTTCTCCCGCAATGTCGATCGGCGTGATAATCGCTGCATATTTTTGAATATTATGTACAAAACCAAGCGTCTCCAGATTCACATTTTCTTTGGTGGACAGGATACCCAGCAGACGTTCATTTAACATCGGGTCGATATATTCGCCGACTTGATCTACAATCAGCTCCGAAATCTCCGGGATGCTGCTGCAGCGGCTTGTTCCTAAAATCTTGCCTTTTTTACTGATGACAAGGATATTCGACTGCAAAATGTCAGTCATCACTTCACAGATATCGTTAAATACTACTTTGGATGAATTGTTGTTGTGGAGCAGCTTGTTGATCTTTCTGGTCTTGTCCAGCAGTTGCACACTCATGGTTTATTGGCACCTCCTTTTCTGCCGGCCTGGATGGGGTGGTTTTTGGGGGTTTGATTTCCCTTATTGGAGTTATGATATCATTTCTTGTCAGATAATTCAACTGATTTTCGTGATATTTCATGAATTGTTTTAATTACATTAACAATTTTGACATTATGGGGGGATGTGGCTAACCCCGGACGGATCTGCGGGCGGCGGGGATGTGGCTAACCGGACGACTCTGCGGGCGGTGGACCGGGGACGCGCCGGGAGACACACCTTGGGCGGACTGGGGCAACGCTGCG
>CANOET010000079.1 GCA_947564835.1 uncultured Eubacterium sp.
AATCCAGCGCTTACGGAGACTTAGACAGGAGGGCCACAGCCCGCAGAGTCGTCCGGCCAGCCACATCCCCCGGCCAATCAAGATTTACCTGGAAGCCAAAAAACGCAACACAATGTCAATTTTGTTGCCTGGAGTCTTAAGCCCATCGTTCAGCTTATGGTCATCCTCTGTAATTAATATTTTTTCATTAGTCCCTCCTCAAATTCTTTTTATTCTACCATATCCGGCCTATTTTGTGTTATACTAAGGAACAAAAATCAGAATTACAGAAAAGGGGTACGGAACCATGGCGGAAAAACGACTGGATCATGGCATTCGGATTTTGTACGAGGATAAAGATCTGCTTGTCTGCGTAAAGCCGGCGGGAATTGCGGCGCAGACGAAAAAGTGCGGCGAACAGGATATGGTCAGCCTGCTTCGCAATTATCGGTATGCAAACAGGGAAGAGCCTTATATCGGCCTGGTGCATCGGTTGGATCAGCCGGTGGAGGGGATTCTTGTTTTTGGCAAGCATGCAGGAAGCACTGCTGCACTGAACCGTCAGCTGACGCAAGGAAGCTTTTCCAAAGTATACCTGGCAGTCGCAGAAGGGACAATGCCTGCTGCAGAAGGGAAGCTGGTGGATTTTCTGAAAAAGGACGGGCGCGCAAATTGTTCTGCTGTCGTGGGGCGGGATGAACCGGGCGCCAAGAAGGCGGAGCTGCTGTATCAGGTGCTGGAAACAGATGCCGGCATACAACCCGTACGGAATCTGGTAAAAATCCAATTGCTGACCGGAAGGCATCACCAGATCCGGGTGCAGATGGCGCATTTGGGGACACCGCTGGCCGGAGACTGCAAATACGGCAGGCAGGATAAGACGGCCGTACAGCACCCAAGCGGCCTGGGGCTTTGTGCCTGCGAGCTGGTGTTTGTGCATCCGGTTTTCCAGAAAAATATGAAATTTGAAACGGCACCGTCACAGAAGGTGTTTCAGACGTTTGCGTATTTTGCTAAAACACGGTAACGGTTCTGGCTGTGCGAGACTGCGGCTGCCGCAAAAATACGGATTCAGCGTTGTTTCCGATATTTCGTCGGGCTGCAGCCTTTCCATTTGGCAAAGACTTTCGCGTAATAATTGGAATCCGAAAATCCGGCTTTGTCTGCAGCCGCACTGACGGATTCTCCCCGGCACAAATATTCCAGGCTTCTTTCGATGCGGTACTCCTGCAGAAAGGTAAACAGAGGTACGTTCAGATATCGCTTACACAAACGGCAGCATTCGCTTTCGCACAGGTGCAGGTGTTCTGCGAAATCTTTCAGCGTGAGCTTACGCATATAATTGTGTTCGATAAAAGTAATGAGCTCTTTCATGCGTTCATATTCGGCAGCATCGCGTGTACTGGCCGGGCGGCTGGGGGAATAGTTTTGAAGCAGTAATTTCCACAGCGCCTGCAGCTGCATCACAATCTCCAATTCATAGAAATCTGCAGGATGATCCGAAAGCCGGATCAGTTCCTCAAAATACCAGGCAAATGTCCGGTGCCATACCTGCGAGCCGTCGATATAGACGGCAGGTGTTGCAAAGTCCTGAATGACAGGCTCGACATATTTTACATGGATGCTGCTTCCTGCAAAACCGTAGATCAGTTTCGCATCAAAAGTAACGGCCAGATAGGTACAATCCTGCATTTGTTCCATCATTCCTGCGTGCAGCACATTGGCATTGGCAAACAGCAGATCTCCCTCTTTTAAATGGAAGATGCGGTCGTTCACTTTATAACACATCTGTCCGGTCCGGATGCATGTAATCTCGATCTGCGGATGCCAGTGCCAGAGGAAGGAGCCGGATTCATAACGGGACAGCTTTTCCCGGCTAACGAGGAACGGAAAATGGTCGCTTCCGTGTTTTTTCAGTTCTTTCCGGGACAGGTCTGTAAGTATCTGCATAATATTCTCCTTAAATCTGCTTCTTGTGAACCAGGTGCCAAACCGTGCATTTGATCTGGTTTCTTTTGGTTTCACAGCGTTTTAGATATTTTACTACACAGGCATATATCCGCGCAAGATTTTCCTTATTTTCCGCGGAATTGTTAAGGACGCAGTCTGTCTGACCGAATAAGATAGCTATAAAAGAAAACAAGGAGGAAAAAACATGAATTTACCAGACAGACAGCAGCTTTTACAAATCTACGGGGAAGCCGGTAAGAGCAGGGAACGGTTTGCACATCTTGCAGAACAGTTTGCAGCCATATATCCGCACAGGCAGGCAGAATATTTCAGCGCGCCGGGAAGGACGGAGCTGATCGGCAACCATACAGACCATCAGGGCGGAAAAGTGCTTGCCGCAAGCATTCACCTGGATACCATCGGCGCAGCGTGCCCAAACGGCACCCGGTTTGTACGGATTACCAGCGAAGGTTATGAGACGCAGATTGTAGCAGATTTGTCAGATTTACAAAAAGACCGTATGAACCCAGGCACACAGGGCCTGGTGGCCGGTATGCTGGAAGGTGTGCAAAAAGCGGGATTTCAAGTACAGGGATTCGACGCTTATGTATCCACAAACGTAATTCCCGCAGCCGGTGTCAGCTCCTCAGCCTCGTTTGAAATGTTAATATGCGCAATGATCAATTATTTTTTTAATCATCAGAAAATGACGGTTACGGATTATGCCAGGATCGGACAATATGCAGAAAATACGTATTGGCAGAAAGCATCCGGCATGATGGATCAGATGGCTTGCGCCTCCGGCGGTGTCGTGCTGCTTGACTTTTCAGACCGTATGTGTCCGCGCTATGAAAAAACAGATGCTCCGTTCGAAGCTATGGGCTATCAGCTGGTCATCGTAAATACAGGAAAAGGACATGCAAACCTGAGCGACGCATATTCCGCCATTCCTGCAGAAATGAAAGAAGCGGCCGCTGCAATGGGAGCGGAACGGCTGCAGGAAGCAGATCCAAAACAACTGCTTAAAAAATGCAGAAATATAAAAAATGACAGGGCCGTACTGCGTGCGCTGCATTTCTTCCAGGAAAATACCAGGGTGGAACAGGCAGCAGAGGCACTCCGCAGCAAAGACCTGAATGCCTTCGCAGAACTGCTGCGGCAGTCCGGACAGTCTTCGTGGGAGCTTCTGCAGAACTGCTATGATGTGCGCAATGTCCGGGAACAGAAGGTGACGCTGGCGCTTGCACTGACTGAATTGTTTTTGAAAAAAACCGGAGCCGGCGCCTGCCGCGTACACGGCGGCGGCTTTGCCGGAGTGATTTTGTGTATGCTTCCGCAAACGGAAACAGAGTGTTATGCGCAGTTTATCTCAGAATATGTTGGGGAAAACCAGGTATATCCGCTGAAAATCCGGAAGCTTGGGGCAATTCATATTCCGGAATGCTAAGGATCCTTATCCTGGATCAGCTGGAGAAGAAATACTTTTGACATTGAGTTGCATTTTGGGGCTTTCCGAAAGATTTTGGTTTGCCAGGGGGAAATGGCTGACCAGAATCTTCCAGGAACCCAAAAAATATACAACACAATACCAGTTCCGCACAAAATCAATCTTTTTCCATTCTACGCAACCATTCAACCCCTCCTATGCAAATTCATAGGAATCACACAGCGACCTTACCCGCAGCTGCGGCATGCCTTCATATCCTTGCGGCAGCTGCGCAGTAACCGTATGCTCTTTTCCATCCGTCAGGTGCATAAAATTATCGGACCATACCAGGTCTGCATCTGTCTCTACCTCTGCGAAAAAAGCCGGTGTTTGACTATGCAGTGTCACCGACAGCAGATTTCCGCTGCGTGTGCCTGTGCAGGAAATGACTGTTTTAGGGATCTGCATATGTTTGAATGGCTTTGGGGTGCGGATCTGATGGCTGACCGTTCCGTCTGAATGGCTAAAGACTGCTTCCACAAATACATGCCGTTCCTTCCCTTTTATGATATCCTGCAGATAAACCGTTTCCACCGCTGTTACGGACAATGCCGCGCAGGCCGCCTGCAGATCCTTTTGATAAAGCACGTTCCCTTGCATGTCTTTTACATATAATGTAATCTCGGAATATGCCTTTTTGCGTGTCTCATTCTGGACATAAGGCGTATATGCGTATGTGTCCGTCTCCTGCAGGCTGCCCAAAAGATCCGCGTAAAAATGTCTTGCCATATACTGCAATGCTTTCCATCTGCCGTAGTAATCCACGCCAGACCAGGAGGCTACCGGCCAGTTGTCATTGAGCTGCCAATAAATCGCGCCCATACAGCGGCCCCGGTTGCGCCGCCAGTGTTCTACCCCTTCTTTGATGGCCAGCCCCTGAAGTACCTGGCTGACGTAGACAAGGCTCTCAAGGTCTTTGGGGTAGAGGAAATTATCGGAAATATAACGCAGGATTTTTCCGTTTGCAGCTCCGTTTTTCTGATGGCTCTCCATGACTTCTGAGAAGATATTCCGGTCTGTAGGACGTGTGAATGCCTGGATCGTCTTCATAGATGGAAACGACTGGAAGCCAAATTCTGAGCAGAAGCGGAAGTAGTAGTTTTCGTAATCTGTAAATGGCTTTTCCCCGTGCCAGACGTCCCAGTAGTGGCGGTCGCCGCGGTCGTCGCTGTCCGGCTCCCTGAAGGAACCGCCGCTGGACGGAGAGGACGGCCAGTAAAATGTTACGCCGTCTTCCTGCTGTACTACGTCTGGTATGATTTTTTCAAACATTTCCAGATAATCTTCGCGCAGCGCCTGCGGATGGTCGCAAAAGCCGCCCCAGTGATCCCAGGCTGATTCCATCTCATTATTGCCGCACCAAAGCCCGAGGCTGGCGTGGTGGCGCAGGCGCCTGACATTGTCTGTTGTTTCCGCAAGGATGCTTTTACGGAATGCATCTGTGAGTTCATAAATATTGCAGGCGTACATAAAATCCTGCCATATGATCAGCCCTTTTTCATCGCAGTAATCGTAAAACGCATCGGATGGATAATATCCGCCGCCCCAGACGCGGATACAATTGAATCCGCAGTCTGCAGCCGTGTCTAAAAGGCTGCGGATGCGTTCCGGCGTGATTTTGGAATACATGCAGTCCTGCGGAATGTAATTTGCTCCTTTTGCAAAAATTTTTACGCCGTTGACGCAGAATGCAAATTCTTCTCCCCACGCGTCCTGTCCGCGGCTGACGGTCAGCGTCCGCAGACCGATGCGGTATTGTTTCTCCTGTATCGGCTGGCCGCCGCAAAGCAGCTCGGCCCGCACCGTATACAGCGGCTGGCTGCCGTAACGGTTCGGCCACCAAAGCTGCGGATCCTCCACGGTGCAGCTGCCGTTATGCATCTTTAGCGTTTCACCGTCCGGTGTTACCAGTTCCATTCTGATGTCCAGCTGCGGGTTCTGTTCTTTGGCCTGTGCAAGCGTACAGCGTTCCCCGCCGGCAAGTTTCAGATACGGTTCCGCATAGACCTCTATGGCTTCCACCCGGTTTTGCATAATGCTGTCTGTCATCGAACCTTCCTGTGCAATGCTATCCGCCATTGATTTGGCCTGTGCAACCGTATCTGCCTTTGACCCATTCTGTACAATCGTATCTGCCATCTGCCCGCACTGCACATATTTGTGGTCCTGCCGGAAGCGGATATCTTCTAACACTGCTTCTGTATAGCCCCGCAGATAGATTTCTCTAAAGATTCCAAGATCCGGCAGCTGCGGGCCCCAGTCCCAGCCGAACATGGAATGGGCTTTCCGCAGATATTGGTTATGTTCCATCGCTCCGCATGGCGTATACCGGATTTCTTTGCCTGGCTGCGGGATATATGCGCGGATCGCGCGGATCGCTGAGTAAACAGCAATCCGCAGTTCATTTGTACCGTTTTTTAAGGCATGCGTACACTGGATGCGGTACTGCCGGTGCATGTTATCTGCTTTCTGCACCAGAATACCGTTGATCGTGATGTCTGCAACCGTATCAATGCCGTCGCAGCATAGCTCGTAGGTCATGCCGTCCTGCTTTTCTAACTGGAACGTCCTGAAAAATACAAAATCCTGGTCCAGGTATTCCCTTGTCTGATATTCATTCATACGGTCATACGGGTCATCCAGGATGCCCTGTTCTGTCACAGCGCTTAATACCGACCCTGGAATCTTTACCGGGCAGTTCAGCGTTTGGTCCGCACTTTCTAAAGTCCAGTCACCGCATAGCGGGATGATTTGCTGTTTCTGGTTATTGTTCATGATCTTTTTCTGCTGCCCGGTAAAGATCCGGACAGTTTCCCTTTCTTCTATATTTCCGGCCTTCCTGCTTTTTATCGAATCAGCCGTTTTCAGGCACTGTATGCACCGTTAATTGCCTGGTGCAGTACCATCGATCTGGTCTAGGATAAACGGATCTCTGATCTTGGTATCCTCCGCCAGCAGCACGATCTTAGACATAATCTCCGCTGTCTTTGGATCTTCGTCTACAAACGGCAAAAACAGCTTGCCGCGCTTTTGGCTGTGTACCGGAAGAATATGCAGCATCGCACCGCCTTCCTGATGCACAACCCCACTTCCCAGGTGTACGTTATATTTGGCCCGCTTGCCATGGATCAGCGCATGTCCGTCCTGCAGCGTAACGTTTGTAAGCCCGAACAGCGGCAGGTTAAACTCCACAATCGCCCGGCGCATTTCCATCGTTGAATGGCTGGTCTGCGGGTCCACGCCGCCTGCATGCGCCACGCTCACTGCCAGGTCCACATCCCGCATCACTTCGCTGTAGATCAGATCCGGCACCTGGGCAATGGCCAGCGGCTGGAATGTCTTACGGTCTGAAAATTCTACCCATTCCAATGTCGGCGCTTCGATATCACTCGGCGAAAACCAGTCCGCCAGCGCATAGATTCTGGCAATGATATTTTCTTTATAATAGACCTTCTGAAGCCCTTCTTCATAATCCGCGACCCAGCGGCGCCCTTTTAAGCAGGCGACCGTTTTCTGCGGCTGGATCTGGTTGCCTGCAAACATCCTGGATGATTTCTGCTCCAGTTCCTCGGAAAGCTTGACATACAGTTCCCGGAATACCTGCTTGAACGGCTGGCGGATCTGACGGTCGAACAAATATTTCTGGTATTCATGCCAGATGCGCAGCTTGTAAAAATCCAGCGGATGCGCAATCCGTACCTCCTGCTGCGGGCCTAATTCCTTTACTGAACCATCCCAGGCACGCAGAAAAATATGTGCGCCTTTTTTCCCGGAACGTTTTTTCCGGCCTCTTTTGCCGTCTGTGCTGCCTGCATTTTCCACAGCCGCTATGCTGCCTGCTGCCATAGATGCCGTACTGCCATTTGTAACGGATACTGCGCTGCTGCCTGCATCTTCTATTATAATAAATCCTGTATCTTTTTCATGAATAAATACAAGTGTCTGCAAAATTGCCCGCACAACCGGATTGCCCATCAGCCCGGCTGCTTCTGCCGCCGTAAACCGCGCGCCGTCTTCCATGGATTCTTCCATCAGCTTCTTTGTCCGGCTGTACTGCTCCTTCAGCTTTTTCTGTGCATCCTTTACTTCCAGCACGTAAGGGTGTTTTTTCAGCCGTGCCGGAACGGATTTCAGCATTTTTTCGCCTTTTCTGCACAAAACCTCGCTTTTGCCAAGTTCATCCACATGCAGGCAGACTTCCACATCATCTGCCGGCGTCCATGCCATGAGCGGTGTGAATTGTTCTGCCATCCTGCTTTCCATATTCAGCGTCAGCCTTGTAACATCAGCAAAGCCTGCATGGACGCTCAGGTTGACTAGCGCTGTCTGTGCCGCCTGTGTCTCGCTGGCGCGCCTCTGTGCGCCGAACTGCCTGGCTTCCTTGGCGAAGTTTTGGATAAACTGATACCGCTGCAGCAGATCCTGGTCCTTCTTTTTTGCAAAAGGCACCAGGCCGTAGCTCATCAGCAGGTCTTTGTTGCGTTTTGCCCTGATCTGCTCCTGCAGGTCTTCGAGCGTGACCTTGCCGGTTGCCGCGTCTGCATATTTCCTTGCGCGGGAATGCTTTTGTCCGTCTGAAAGATATTTTGCCGCCTGGTAGAGCATGGCGAAGTTCTTTTCGCCCAGCAGCCCGTATGCTTCCCGAAACCAGCCGATATCAAATGCGCCGTCCTGCAGCTCTTCGGCTGACAGCGGCGTGTATCTGGCAATCATCGCCATTTTTTGGTCGTCAAAACGCTCGTTCATATGCGCCATAAAATAATAGCAGCCGCTCTGTAATCCGCTCCATCCCAGATATTCCCCGATCAGCCCGATCCACTGCGGCGCGTACATGGCCGCCTCTACCAGGCGCTGCTCCTTGATGTCGGTTCCCGCCAATGCCGCCGCAAGTGCTGCCGCGGTATCTTCCTTAGCCGGATAGCAGTATTTTAGCAGGTGGCTCAATACTTCCTTTTTCGTAACGTTCGAAGAGCCGTACCAGGAATAATAAACGTTGCGCCCTAACGTATCTTTTCCAAGCGCTTTTAAAATGCGTACCAGATATTGCACACCGCAGATATAAGTGATCCCTGTGATATCTGCGGAAAATACCGTTTCCGCTTCGCCTCTGCGCAGCTCTGTATCCACCATGACAGGCACAATCGCGTCATACAGCTCCTGCGCCAGCCTGCCGCACCAGGTCTGTTTTCCGGCCAGTTCTTCTCCGTGTTCGAATACCTCTTCTCCTCTGCGTTCGCCGAAAAACATCCTCCACAGCGAACGGCTGCCCAGCTTGGTAAATTCCCCCTGCACCATCTGGCAAAGCGCTTCGAGGATTTCTTTCCGTTTAAAGTAGGACAGCATCGCCTGGAATAAGTTGTCTTTTGTAATCAATCTTAATTCATATGCTTTGAGAAACCAGTATGGGGCAATCGGCGTCACGGATTTTACCTGCATCCCCCTTGAGCCTGGCTGGAAGCGGGATTGTTCTTTTTCCGGATTGCACTTTAGCTCCAGCTGCCAGGCCGTATAAAATGCCCGCTGAAACTCCTCGTCGGTTTCCCACAAGGCAAGCCCTTCCAACAGGCGGTCTAAAAAGCGCAGCTCCCGGACGGACACATATGCGGCTGTCTTGGACCCGTTCCATGATTCATAATGGTAGGTTACGGTTTTGCTGTCCTCGTTCAGCACCGGGAGCAGCGCCTGCGCAGCCTGAATGCCTGCTTCCAGCAGGAACTTGCGGTCTAAAAATTCATACCGGTAATTCAGGCGGATCTGCTGGATCTGGCCTTCGTAACGCAGCTGTAACGGCTCCGGCGCAAACGGTATTTTTCCAAAAAGCGTCTCGTAATATACCTGGCTGCTGCGGTACACTTCATTGTTCCGTACCAGCAGCCTTGCTTCCCATTCCACAAAGGTCCCGTAATCGCCGATCTCTGTTTCAAAGTAGGCGCGCAGCTGCTCTTCCAGCGGGTAATTTTTCAGCCGGTAATTGCCCATATAGCCCTGCTTCGCATCTGCCGCTGCCAGATGGATATAGTTATTGCCCAGCAGCTCCTTTTCCCCGGACACCGCATCATAGGACAGATCCCGGTATTGATGGATCAGCGCGTCCAGCTTTTTGATTTTGGCAATTACCTCTTTTTCCGGCAGCGGCAGGCACTGGCGGATCCTGCCGCGCCCTTCCTCCCACTGCGGAATGTGTACCGGCGCCTGCGGATCATAGATGCCGAATCCTTTCTGCGCTGTGGCCGGTGAAGCGCCTTCTCCCAGGATTTCCTCCAGCATGACCTTCTCTTTATCCGTCGGCTTTTCCATCGCTGCCGCAAGCGGTTTTAACCTGGTATAAAACGCCGCCTTTTTCTTGTCTTTGGACAGACGCATCAGCAGATCCAGGCCGGCAATGCGCTTTTCTTCTTTTTTATCCGCCAGCAGGCGCGTAATGCACTGCTCCATGCCCGCATCCTCCTGGCCCATCAGCAGCTGTAAAAGGTCCCTGCGCAGCGTGCTCCGCTTAAACCGCAGCATATCTTCCATCAGACGGTAATCCTGTTCCTGCAGATCCAGCATTTTCACAAGCGCAGCCGCTGTCGAAGAGGTGGCCTCTTCTGCGTTTCCCATATACTGGATCAGCAGGCCGCGCTGCGTGCGGTTCACCGGATGATACAGCAGCAGCCGCACCAGGCCCGCCCGGCTGCTGTTATAACCGCTGACCGTAATCTCTCCCAGCAAGCCTGCCGCCTGTGTCATTTTTTCCTCATCCTGCAGCACATAGGCCACAAACCCCAAGACGCAGATAATCTCCGACGGCTTTAATTCTACCCGGTACCATGGGAAAATACACGGGTCATAAACAACGCCCTTCTTCGGCAGGCTTTTATAAATATGCAAAAAGGTATCATATTCTCTTTCCGCTTCCTCCCTGTCAGCGAAATAATCGGTCAGTACCGCCTCCTTTGGCTGTATGATCTCGCTCCTGCTGCCGTTTTTCCAATACAGCAGCTGCTGCAGCTCAGCCATGCGGCAGCTGGAAAACGCCGGCATAAATGCAGCCACCAGCTCCAGATCATCGGTATATTCCAAAATCACTTTGCGGGCCGCCTGCATTTTCCATGCAGCATCAAACAAGCTCTCGTTATAAAAGGACGCTGTAAGCTTCTGGTTTTTGGTGCCGCGATCCACCAGTTCCATCATCGCATCCACAGCCGTCTGCGCCTCTTCAAATCCCAGTGCCCAGAGCGCGGCGCTGATTGCAATGGAATCATTGGTCTGTAACTGGCTGCGGCAAAATCCGCTGTCCCGCAGACACCGGGACATGAATGTCAGCAGCTTGGTATTTACCCGGTCCACACTGTTTTCATCAAAAATCCCGATCCAGGTAGAAACCGCGCGTTTTACCGAAGAAAAACGGATCAGGTCATTGGCCTCAATCACGTCGCAAACCGCCAGAAAAGCATCTTTGACCCCTTCATCCATCGTTTCGCAAATCACCTGGCGCACGCCTTCCTGCAGCCTTGCCGCCACCAGCAGGCCGCATACAAGCCGGTGCAGCTCGCGGTTGTCCGAGCGGAAGATCCCAAGGATCATTTCCCTGTCCAGATAGGCCGTGTTATTCTCGCTTTCGATCAGGCTTTTTAACGCATGGATCACTGCCTGATTGCCGCGGTCGATCTCCGCTGCATAGAGCAGGCTGAAATCCTGGCTAAAACTCCATTCATGGTGGATATAGTCCCTTTTTTCTTCATCCAGACGGCCCAAAATAAAATCTTCCAGATGCTCGCCGCAGTAAAACAACCTTTCATAGACATTCAGCAAATGAAAAACTTTATGCATCTGCGGGCCGTATCCTTTCGTCCGCACGGTCCGGCGGTTCCAGCCGTAGGAAAACGGGAACTGGTTCAGTTTATCAATGATATAAAGGTAAGAAGCCTGGCATCCCTGCGGCACAAATGCGTCCAACAGGCCCTGGTGAAGTCCGGCGCCCGGCTTTGGCCCCGGCTGCAGGAACCATTCAGACGGTTTTTTGCCAGGATCGTTTTCATATTCACGGATGATAGGGGCAAGCTGCTTTTTGTCCAGGCTGTAGCTGTAGTAGTCTTCTTCGATGAAGGTCTGATCCGCTTTTGCATATTTGCGGATGCGTTTATGGAGGTTTTTCTTGCGTTCGTCAGTAATGGCTTTTCTTGTGCCATAATCGTATTCTCCCATTGTATTTTCCTATGCAGTATGGCCTTGCGATGGGGCTGCTGCGATCCTTTCTGTTGTATTTCAGCTGATTTGCGGGGGATGGTCTGATTTGCTGCCGGACGGACGGCAACGCTTTACCACATTCTGCCTGCCAGCATTGTTAATCTTACGAATGTAAATACGCTCTGTTCCGTTACAGTGATGGTATCTTCGAGCTGTCCGAGCGGACGGTTGTCCTGGAAAATGCGGTAAATACCGTCTTCAAAGCATTGGATGGCATTTTCCTGTGCTTGTGTAAGGTCTGCTTTTTTGCCGTTGTAATTGGCTTGGAAGGAAACTTTGCCTGCCTGTGCCTGGTCTTCGATTTCTTCTTTCGTCTGCGTCAGATGGGCCAGCAGCTGCGGGGTGTCTATGCAGTTGTTGTATGTGCGTACTTCGGCTTCGGTGACGGCGAGGATGAGTTCGCGGACGGTGGTTGGGCAGCTTGGGATTTCGTAGGGGGTTGGTTTTATGGATTGGTTTTTCTTTCCTATGGATTTTAGGGTGATTTGAATGTACATTTGGGTGGGGACTCCTTTCTTGGTGGGCGGGGATCTGCGGGATGCGGGCGGGGGGGGTTGGATGCGCGGACGGATCTGCTTATCTATTCAGTAACCTTTCGCGCAACCACAACCAGCCGCCCGTTTTCCTGTGAATATTCGCAGGTTGACAGCATCAAAATCTGATCTCCGTACTGTAATGCACCGGATGTCTCAAACAGCTGGTTTTTTTCTACAAAATCGGCGCATTCCTGAAACTCCGCTTCATTATTATATTGAAAGAACTGATAATAACGGAATCCCTGCTCATTCTCGTTGCGTATTCTGGTTTTCAGAACAGCAACTGCTTCATAAATTCCTGTCTCATAAATTGTATCGAAATGGATTTCCTGGTGTTCCTGGAAAAAGTCAGCGGCTCCGTACATTTTCAGTGTGCCGAAGATATGGCCGTTTTTCATATTATGTCCATAGATAACGGTGTTGCCGTCCTGCGGATAGATGCTGCTGCAGGTATCTACAAACAGGGCGCCTTCGGCGGATTCTGCGCCTGTGATATCGTGGTGCAGGTAAAATTCCGGATCATTGCTTTCGGAACGCATGACTGGGAAGTCAATCTGTG
Organism: uncultured Eubacterium sp.; assembly: GCA_947564835.1. Lineage (GTDB taxonomy): Bacteria > Bacillota > Clostridia > Lachnospirales > Lachnospiraceae > Eubacterium_J. Next base: position 12,740 of record CANOET010000079.1, read on the forward strand.
TCCCTGGTATTTGCAGCCAGCCGAATAGTTCCGGGTATTGTGCGGACATTTCTTTGTATTGCGGCAGTGTCTTGGGTGTATTCTGGGTATCGGGGCTTGCGGATGCTGTTTTTATCCGGGTATCAGGGCTTGCGGGCGCTGTTTTTATCCGGGTACCTGTTTGGGAATCTTTCTTTGTATAGTCTCCTGTTTGTGCCAGGGCTTTGCTTTTTGGCTGAATGGCTGCATCTGCCTGTGCCTGCGGATGTTCTGCCATGAAAACATCTGCTTCTTTGGCTGCTGATAGCTTCATTTGCTGCAGATTCCAGCGGTTTTGGTTTCTCTCCACCTGTCCGTGCAGCCAGATGCCCATAAAGCAGAAGGACAGGCAGGCAAATACTGTTACGGCTGCTTTTTGCATGTTTCCGGATGAAAAAATGGTTCTTTTTTTATCTGGTTTGCGGTCTGGATGGATTTGTATGCTTTTTGGATGTATGGCTGTATCCTGGCTGTCCTGCATCAGCCAGGATGCGATTTTTTCCAGTTCTTTTTGACTGGATCTGCTGATCTGCTCTTTTGGTACATCAATCCCCAGCTTTTCCTTTAGGGCCAGGATAAATGACCTGCCAAGTTCTGTGCGGAATGATCTGTCCGGCTGTGATTCCAGTTTCTGCAGCGCTGCATGCCAGGCTGCTGCATCCAGACTGCCCTGCCTGTGTATCAGGTCCAGCAGGCGGTCGGCGTCGTGCATCAGTTCTGTCCAGGCTTTTGTCTGTGTATCTGCCGGATATGCGGACATATGTTTTATAGTATCCAAAAATGCATGGCCGATCCTGCCAGGTAATGCTGCATCTGCGTTTTTCTGCAGTTTTTTATAATAATGGCTAAGCTGTTCCTGATTCATCCGCCAGACAACGGCAATGATTCTTTTTATGTCCAAAAGGACCTTTTCCTCCGTCTTCCAATCCAGCATGCTGGCCCCCTCTTTCTTTTTCACCTGATTTTGGCTGTCACAGGTATGGTCACCGGTGTTGTTTCGGTTATGTTAATTGGCAGCAGCGCGTTTTTGCTGTTCATAAGCTTCCCTGCATGCTCTTGCAAGCTGATCCCCGCAGGAAGTCTGCTTCATCCCGCAGGTAATGCCGGACAATTTCTTCTCGATCTCATCCACGGTCAGTCCGTTTACAAGCGCTGGGATCGCCTTCAGGTTGCCGTTGCAGCCTCCGGTAAATGATACGTCCGTTATTACGTCATCTTCAATGTTCAATTTAATTTGTGTGGAACAGGTTCCTTTTGTTTTGTAAATATATTCCATGTCCTTTATTCTCCTTTCTTGTTTCTTCTTTATCATACCATAAATACAGTGCCATTTTCTACTAATTTTTTAGAAGATCCCTGCATTTGTGAAGCGGGTGTTACTTTTCACACCTTGGCATTGATTTTGGCCATGCTATTCTGTTATTTTAGAAACTGTCACAAAATTTTAGCAAAAATCACAATTATTATGAAATTATTATTTGCCAAAACCATAAATTTGTGGTATTCCGAATAGTTACTTTTTATAGTTACAGTTCACACCTGTCCAAAAAGCAGCGCCGCATTCTTTGGCCTTGTCCAAGCAGCAAGTGCTTGAACAAGGTGTGAACTATAACCATCGCATAGTTAAAAATTAAAAAATCTATTGACACATCAGAAAAATTATAGTATAATAATCCAAGTTGGTTGTTCAAGGCATTTTACATGTCATACAAACAACAGGCTGCTATAGCACAGTCGGTAGTGCGCAACATTGGTAGTGTTGAGGTCACCAGTTCGATTCTGGTTAGCAGCTCTGAA
>CANOET010000080.1 GCA_947564835.1 uncultured Eubacterium sp.
TCCCGGCGCGTCCCCGGTCCACAGCCCGCAGAGTCGTCCGGTCAGCCACATCCCCCCAGTTAGCCACATCCCCCCAGTTAGCCACATCCTTCCGGTTAGCCACATTCCTCCGGTCAGCCACATCCCCCCAATTAAAATAATACAAAAGCAAAACCGGTTCCATAACTAGTTATTTTTCAGTTGCTTTCCCTCGCCTGTCCTGCTATACTAAAAATAAGAAAATACACCCTTCGGAGGCACTTTCATGGATAAAAAAAAGATCACATTTGCAGACATTGCAAAATACACGAATTTTTCGAAAACAACCATATCCCGCTATTTTAACAACCCGGATTCTCTGACACTCGAAAGCCAGGAGATCATCGCCAAAGCGCTTTCGGACCTGAATTACCAGGAGAACAAGCTCGCAAAGGTATTTGCCAACGGCAAAAGTGAGTTTGTCGGCATTATTGTCCCGAATCTTTATCTGCATTATTATGCGGAAATGCTGAACCAGATCTTGGATACGTATGAGGATTTCGGTTATAAATTCCTGATTTTTACCAGCCGCAGCGGTGAAGAGGCGGAACGGAGGTATATTCAGGAGCTGCTTTCCTATAAAATCGAGGGCATGATTATTTTAAGCCATACGATTCCGTCCAAAGAGCTTGCTTCCTGTAATATTCCGATTGTTGCTATCGAACGGGAAGATGAGTATATTCATAGCATCAGCACAGATAACTATATGGGCGCTGTGCAGGGAACCAGCCTGCTGATCCGCAGCCGCTGCGAAGTGCTGGTGCATATTAATTCTGTGGTTCCTGAAAATGTGCCTGCGTATGGACGTATTCTTGGATTTCAGGATACTTGTACGCAGCACGGGGTTCCGTATGAACTGATGATCCGTGATCTTGGACATTCCCGCCAGGAGATCCATACCTGTATGGCGGAAATCTATACATATCTGGAACAGAAATATCCGCATCAGAAAAAAGGGCTGTTTCTGTCGAATGACACGCATGCCAACAGCCTTTTGAATATTATTGTCCGCAAGCATGGCTGCCTGCCGGATACCTACCGCCTGATCGGATTTGATGATTCCCCGGCTGCAGCTGATGCGATCATTCCGATCAGTACGGTCGGCCAGCAGATTGATAAAATCGCGTATGCAGCAATGGAGCTGCTTGTATCTTTGATGGAAGAACGCAAAAAGCGCCGCCCCAGGCCGCAGACGGAATTGGTTCATAAACGTATTACACCGGTTTTGATCCGGAGGGAAACAACCGATTAAAGCATCCGTCCCTGCTGCACGCCGGTTATTCCATCTCCCGGAAAGTACCAGCCATGCTCCCGACCAGGCTCCACTGCCGCTGCATATAACAGCGCATACTTTCCAGATTCTGCCTGTAATCTGCATAAATCCGCTCCAGGCTGCCAAAATGGCATGCCGCAGCGCAGGCCGCATAGTATCCGCTTTCCATTGCCGCAGAGATTCCTTCTCCCATAGGATTTAAAAATCCTGCTGCCTCTCCGGCAAACAGGACGCGGCCGATTCCATAGTCAATATGACAGCCCGGACGGATCTGCGGCATCAGCCACTTTTCTGATTTCAGCTGTTTTTGAAGCTGTAAATTGTGTGACTTTTTCATATAGGAAAGGAACCGGTCGTAAAACGGACGGATTCTGCCGGTATCTTTTCCTGCGACCCCAAGTACTAAAAGGTCATCCTTTACATTGAACCATGCATCATATTCCGACAGCTCCGGCTGCAGGTATGCATAAAAATAATGGGGGTCCAATGCTATGCTTCCCTGATGGAACGTCTGGAACGTAGTGATATATGCAGGAGCTGTTTTTAAAAGCTTATGCTTGAGCATGCCCGACACGCCTTCGCAGTCAATCATGTATCTGGCTGTTTCTTCATAGGAATCTGTTTCAGGCTTTTTTCCGCGCAAGGTTACCTGTACGCAGCCATCCTTTTCTTCGCAGGCCAGTGCGATCGTATCGTCCCTGACCACTGCACCGCAGGCTTGCGCCTTTTGGGCGAGCCAGAAGTCAAACGTGCTGCGCCAGATATTCAGCCCGTTCTGCTCAAAGCGGTATTCCCTCCCGCAGTCGTTTGTAAAAACCATTCCGCGGTTTTTAGCCGGGACACACATCACAGACTCCGGTATATTTTCCCCGAAATACTGCCCGACCAGATCCAACGTTTTTTGAATCAGAAGGCCGGAACAGGATTTATAACGCGGCATTTTAAATTTTTCCACAAGCAGGACCCGGTACCCTTTTTCCGCTAAAATCTTTGCTGCTGTGCTTCCCGCCGGACCGGCACCGATCACAATTACATCATACATATCCGCTTCCTCTTTCTTTGGTATTCCAACAAATCTAAAAAAGATATCGGCCTCTGGATCGATTTCATAAAGCATATCGCCGGATTTTCTGCTTCCCGGACGTGTCCGGATCAGCGCTGCCTTTTACGTATCCCGGACGGCGTACACCCATAATGCTCTTTACGTATCCCGGACGGCGTACACCCGTAAAGCTCTTTAAACGTCCGGTTGCAAAGCTTCTGGTTGGTAAATCCGTTTTTTTCCATAATTTCCTGCACCGGCAGGTCCGTATGGATCAGATCCTGGTAAATATGGGAGTTCCGGACCTGGTTTACATATTGCAAAAAGGCAAGCCCCATATTTTTCTTAAAAAAGCGGCAGAAATACTCCTTTCCGATGCCGAGCAGGCTGGCGGCGTCCTGCAGGGAAACCGGCTGCGTGTAATGGGCTTCTACATAACCGATGATCTGGCGGATACGTTCCATAGTGAGTTTATCGGTTGCGGACAAAAGCGGCGCCGTGTCGGAAGAAAAATGCAGCAGCAGCTGTGCCAGGATCTGCAAAATCAGCCCTTCGGATTCCAGCAGGGAGGTCGGGGAGTCTGTAATATATAATTCGGTAATGCGCTGCAGGAACTGGTTGATTTTCAGATAGTCCTCAAACTGATGGTCAGATATCTCATCCGGGCAGCATTGGATATGATAATCCTGGATTTTCGGGAAATACCATTCCAGTGATGCTTTTGAAATATGGATGCATAAAAACATCGCCTGGTTGCCGTAATGGTAAGTGCTATGGATCTGATTGGAATCGATTACGAGCAGGTGTTTATTTTTCAGGCGGTGTGTGATGCCGTCGATAAAAACATCGCTTTCCCCATTCAGCGGATAAAGAATCTCAAGCTCCTCATGCCAGTGCAAGGGGGAATAACCGCCTTCCTTTGTCCGGAACGCAAGCCGGATACCCAGCGTGCTGGTCTCCAGTATAATTTCGTTGTATGGCTGTTGCATGGGTGACTCCTTTCACAATGGTTCAAAAGTCAATATTGACTTAAAATAAGTCAAAAACTGATCTGTTTTATCAGATGATAATGCAGTATGATAGTACCTGTCAAGCGAGATTGACAAAATATCTGAGAGAAAAGGAGATTATTCATATGAAAGCGACGGCAATGACAATGACAAATAGAGCAGCAATGAAACAGCAGGTAAAAGAAGGCAAATTAAGCCTGAAGGAAAGATTTTCAAGATATATGGATGAATATGGAATCCAGATTACCTGCGGCCTGATGGCGTTAAACGGCGATTGCAACGCTTACAGAACGTATACAGATTTAACACGCGCAAGATAACAGGCAGGAGATGTTATACGGGGTGTTTTCTATTGTGAAGTAGAAAACACCCCGTTTTTTTGCATGCAATGAATGAAGGAAGCGATGCAATGCTACTGTTCACACCTTGTTCAAGCACTTGCTGCTTGGATAAGGCCAAAGAATGCGGACTGTAACGATGCAACAAAATTACATGTTTATTACACATTTTTTTCTATACATTTCAGCGAAACAGGGATACACTAAGAATACAGAAATACAGAACTGAATCGTAACAGTTCCATGGGTTATCTGAACTGTTACACTGAATCAAAGAGAGGAGAATGAATATGGCAATTTTAGTAACAGGCGGGGCAGGGTATATCGGCAGCCATACATGTGTGGAGCTGCTGCAGGCAGGCTATGAAGTCGTTGTTTTGGACAATCTGTGCAATGCAAGTGAGAAATCACTGGACAGGGTCAGACAGATTACCGGAAAAGACTTGAAATTTTATAAAGGAGATATTCTGGACCGGGAGATTTTAAACCAGTTATTTGCAGAAAACAAGATTGACAGCTGCATCCACTTTGCAGGCCTGAAAGCTGTCGGGGAATCCGTACAGAAGCCATGGGAGTACTATCACAACAATATTTCCGGAACGCTTACGCTGGTGGACGTCATGCGCCAGAATCAGTGCAAAAACATTATTTTTTCATCATCCGCGACCGTATACGGCAATCCGGCGCAGATCCCGATTACCGAAGAATGCCCGAAGGGTACCTGCACAAATCCATATGGCTGGACAAAATCCATGCTGGAACAGGTGCTGACGGATATCCAGAAGGCAGACGCAGAATGGAATGTGATCCTGCTGCGTTACTTTAATCCAATCGGTGCGCATAAAAGCGGCCTGATGGGCGAAAATCCAAACGGTATCCCGAATAACCTGATGCCGTATATTACACAGGTGGCAGTCGGGAAGCTGAAAGAACTGGGTGTATTCGGCGACGATTATGACACGCCGGACGGGACAGGCGTGCGGGATTATATCCATGTAGTTGATCTTGCAGTCGGACATGTGAAAGCGCTGAAAAAGATTGAGGAAAATGCCGGGCTTTGCATTTATAACCTGGGGACAGGCCATGGATACAGCGTCTTGGATATTGTTAAGAACTTTGAGAAAGCAAACGGCGTGAAAATACCGTACGTCATCAAACCGCGCCGGGCAGGGGATATCGCTACCTGTTATTCCAATGCGGATAAGGCGGAGAGAGAGCTTGGCTGGAAGGCAGAGAACGGGATTTTGGAGATGTGCGCGGATTCCTGGAGATGGCAGAAGAATAATCCGAATGGATATGAGGATTAGAGGGGGACTTGCTAACGTAGGACCGATGGGGACTGTGTAAAAGAATTACTATGGTGCAAAGCCGGAAGGAATAGAATGGGCTTTGCACCTTTTTTGTGTGGGATGAATCAGGGGGCTGTATTTTAGGGGATTATATGCTTGGTTAGCCAGGGGGAGGTGGCTATGCGGACGGCTCTGCGGGCTGCGGGCCGGGGATGCGCCGGGAGACACACCTTGGGCGGACTGGGGCAACGTTGCGGTGAACTAATCGCTAACTGCGACTAAGACAGTCGGCGTGTGGGCCTCCTGCCTAAGTCTCCGTAAGCGCTGGATTTCACCTCCGCTAAAAGCGCCCCTCTAACGTCCTTCCAAGGTGTGTCTCCCGGCGCATCCCCGGCCCGCAGCCCGCAGAGACTGGTTATGGCAGGCTTTAGAAAATCCGGCATTCGGCTTTAATACTCAAATTTCATCTATATTAATTGAACAACGCAGTACTTTTGCTCCATCCGGGCAGAAATTAGAGTTTAGTGCAGTCTGATTCGCGTCAGTGCAAGGCAAAATTTCGACGGCGATGTGGTTCCATCGACTAGAAATTTTAACGCAGCAATGGCGTGAATCAGGCTGTAATAAACTCTAATTTCTGCCCGGATGGAGCACTAGTCATGTAACGCCAGCCAGAAAACAGTGTCCGGGTCGCCACTCCCCATTCCGCTGCCTCGGACACGTCCGGGTCGCCACCCACCCCATTCCGCCTTTCTAACGCAAGAAATTATTCTAAATCTCTTAAGCATCCAAACCGTTATCTGCAAGGAAAAATTAAGAAAATCATAAGCAATTATCCATTGACTTTTTTGCATTCATAGCATATACTGTGTTAGTACAAGTAATACACGCAATACATATAATACAAATAAGCCTGAATGATCTGTTTTTCTGTCTGCAACTCATAGTTTTGCATATTCCGGACAAAATATGGTAATGGTTCAGGCAGGCTGCCTGGGACATGACATGAAAATAGCCGCGGGGATTTCTGGAATAGTCTTAACAGCCAGATGTTGTATCAATATGTGTAACAGTTTCATGGGTTATCTGAACTGTTGCCAATCTGTTACGGTTTCTGTATAGGGCCGTTACGAAAGAAAGGACGATTTACAATGAAAAAGTTGACGGTTGCAGTTTTTTTCGGAGGTTGTTCTTCGGAATATAGCGTATCTTTGGAGTCTGCGTCTGCGGTTCTCCGTAACCTGGATCCGGAAAAGTATCAGATCGTTCCGGTCGGCATTACAAAAGACGGCGACTGGTTTTATTATATAGGGGAATGGGATCGGATCGCTTCCGATACCTGGTACAGGGAGACAGACTGTATTCCGGCGGTGATTTCCCAGAGCCGGAGCGATCATGGCCTGTTGCTGCTGCAGGAGGATGGGGTTAGGAAGCTTCCTGTGGATGTTGCGTTTCCGGTGCTGCATGGAAAGAACGGAGAGGACGGGACGGTGCAGGGTGTCCTTGCGCTTGCGGGTATTGCCCTGGCGGGCTGCGGGGTGCTTGCGTCGGCGGTCTGTATGGATAAGGACCGGGCGCACCGGCTGGCCGCGGCGGCTGGTGTGCGTGTTCCGCAGGCGGTTGTGGTGACGCGGCAGGATGAGGAGCGGGCACGGCAGTTTGCGGACGCTATCGGCTATCCGGTATTTGTGAAGCCTGTAAAAGCAGGATCCTCTTATGGAATATCCAAAGTGACCGGGCCGCAGCAGCTGCACAATGCGCTGGCGCTGGCGTTTCAGTATGATCAGGAGGTCATTTTGGAAGAAACGGTTCCGGGATTTGAGGTTGGATGTGCCGTGCTGGGCGATGAGCAGCTGCTGACGGGCGAGGTGGATGAAATTGAGCTGTCCGGCGGGTTTTTTGATTTTACGGAAAAATATACACTGAAAACATCTGCCATCCATGTTCCTGCAAGGCTTACGCCAAAACAGGCGCAGGCTGTAAAGCAGACGGCGGTGACGGTCTACCGGGCGCTTGGATGCAGCGGTTTTGCAAGGGTGGATTCGTTTTTAACGCCGGATGGAGAGATTGTATTTAATGAAGTAAATACGATACCAGGGTTTACGGAACACAGCCGGTATCCGGGTATGATGCGCGCAGCCGGATATTCCTTTGGGGAAGTGCTGGAGCGGATCATCAGACTGGCGGTGGAACACTTATGAACGGCGAAAAGGGGGTAGAAGATTACGCATATGGACGTGCATGGCTGGAGCTGGACAGTACGGCGCTGCGCAGGAATGTGGAAGCGCTGCGAAGAAGGCTTCCGGCTTCCTGTAAGCTGATGCCTGCGGTAAAGGCGGATGCTTATGGACATGGACTGGAGCTGATTGCCCGGGAGCTGCAGAAAGCGGGTGTCGATGCTTTTTGCGTGGCATGCGTACAGGAAGGGATACAGCTGCGCAAACAGGGGATTGCCGGGGAGATTCTGGTTTTGGGCTATACGCACCCTAAGCAGTTTGAACTGTTAAATATTTACAGGCTGACACAGACGGTGATTGACTATGACTATGCAAAACAGCTGAATGCCTGCGGAAAAAAGCTTCATGTACACATTGGGATCGATACCGGAATGCACCGCCTTGGGATCCGCAGTGAATGCCTGGACCAGGTGCTTGCGGTATATCAGATGGAGCATCTTTGCGTGGACGGCATGTTTACCCATTTATGCGCAGCGGATATGATGGCTGCACGGGATATCAGCTACACAGACGGCCAGGCGGAGGCTTTTTACCAGCTGGCCGGGCAGCTGAAGGAACGGGGATATCCCTGCCCGAAAATACACATGCAGGCAAGCTACGGCGTGTTCCATTATCCGCAGTATGCCGGTGATTATGCCAGAGTCGGGATTGCCTTATACGGAGTGCTTGGCACAAAAGAAGATACGCTCCGCTGGCAGGAGGAGCTGCAGCCTGTTTTGTCGCTTAAGGCAAGAATTGCCACAGTAAGAACACTGTATCAGGGAGAATCTGCCGGCTATGGGATACAGTTTACGGCAAAACACGACATGCGGATCGCAACGCTTGCGATCGGCTATGCAGACGGCCTGCCGCGTACGCTGTCCTCCGGCGTAGGCAGCGTACTGGTGGACGGGCAGCGGGCGCCGGTGGTCGGACGCATCTGCATGGATCAGACGACGGTCGACGTCAGCGGTATTTTACACGTACAGGCCGGTGATGAAGCCGTGCTGATCGGGCATTCCGGCAGCCAGGAAATCTCTGTCTGCGACATTGCCGCACAGGCCGGGACGATTACCAATGAGATTTTAAGCCGTATGGGAGCAAGGCTGGAGCGGGTCTGCTTATAGATTAGCAAAGCACCATTGCGCCCATTCCCAGTTTGCGACAGAATACCAGTCTTTGATATAGTCCGCACGTACATTTTTATGTTTCAGGTAATAGGCGTGTTCCCATACATCAATGCACAGGAGCGGAATCAGATTCTGCGCAAGCGGCGTATCCTGATTGGCGGTCGTTATAATCTGCAGGCTGCGCTGCTGGTCTGTAACGAGCCAGGCATAGCCGGAGCCGAAGACGGCCATCGCTGCTTTGGTAAATTCGTTTTGGAACCCGCTGAAACTGCCGAACTGCCAATGGATGCTTTCCGCCAGCGTACCTTGCGGCTTTGGCATCCGCTCTTTGGGGACAGCCAGGCCGTTAAAATAAAACCAGTGGTTATAAACGCCGCCGGCATTGTTTTTTACAGCGGTACGGATATATTCCGGGACCTGGTCCAGGTTGGTCAGTATTTGCCGGAGTACGGCAAAGCCGCATTGCGGCTGGTCTGTAAATGTCATGGCGGACAGGGCGGGGCATTCCGAAATCAGGCTGTTTAATTTGTCGATGTAAGCCTGCAGATGTTTGTCATGGTGCAGGTACATGGTCTGGATGTCAATGTAGGGTTCCATTGCTTGAAAGGGGTAGGGGAGCGGCTCATTTACAAATTTACAATATTCTTCCATTTGGATTCCGAGGCTTTTTTCTGTTATTATATGCTGCAAGGGGGAAAAGTGATGAATGATTTTGGAATGTGCGGGCGGCGGGCAGGGGGTGTGGCTCACCGGACGACTCTGCGGGCTGTGGACCGGGGACGCGCTGGGAGACACACCTTGGGCGGACTGGGGCAACGCTGCGGTATCGTCCGGTGAGCCACATCCCCTGCCCAATCAAGACCTTTCGGAAAGCCAAAAAACGCAGCGCATGCCAAAAGTATTTCTTTTCTGCTCCATCCAGGTTAGGGATCCTATCCGATCCGTTTCACGATTCTTAATTTTCTATAATAATTTTACAAACCCCCTTCCAAACAACCGGATTCTATGCTACAATACCCCTATCTTTTTTGTAATATCCAGACAGCCCGCCGCTTCCCAGGCGGGGCAGATCAGTCAGAAATTCCAGGATTCTAAGATACAGGTCAAAAGACCAGGAGGAATGGATTGTATAGTATTGTATCGACCGCGATTATCCGCGGGATTCATAGTGTGTCGGTTCAGGTAGAGGCGGATGTGAGTGACGGCATGCCGATGTTTGAAATGGTAGGTTTTCTGGCATCCGAGGTTAAGGAAGCCAGGGAGCGGGTGCGGGCGGCGCTGCGTAACAGCGGCTGTTATCTTCCGGCAAAACGGATTACGGTCAACCTGTCCCCGGCAAATATTAAAAAAACAGGCTCAGCGTTTGATCTGCCTGTGGCTGTGGCGATTTTAGCGGCGCTTGGTATTGTGCCGGATCAAAGCCTTGTATCCTTGCTGATTGTGGGGGAGATTGGGTTGAATGGCAAAGTGCAGCCGGTAGAAGGGATCCTGCCGATTGTGGCGGAAGCGGGCGGGCAGGGTTTTACGCATTGCATGGTGCCGTATGATAACCGTAAGGAGGCAAATCTGATCAGGAATATTTGTGTTGTTGCGGTAAAAAATATCCGGGAAGCGATAAGCTTTTTGAGCGGGAATGCGGAAATGCTGCGGGGGCCGCTGGAAGATCCGCAGGCGTCGCGGGCGGAAGGAGCGGATGGGCCTGATGGTTCTGATCTGGAGCAAAGTATCAGGCGTCGGGAAGAGGCGGCAGATCCCGCACGGGAGCAGATGCAGCAGGAGCCGGATCCCGCGCGGGGGCAGATGCAGCAGGAGCCGGATTTTTCTCAGATTAACGGGCAGCGACTGGTGCGCCGGGCCAGTGAGGTTGCGGCGGCGGGGATGCATAATTTGCTGCTGATCGGACCGCCGGGCGGCGGAAAGACGATGATTGCCCGGCGGATCCCGACAATTCTGCCGCCGATGTGCAGCCAGGAGCAGCTGGAGCTGGCTAAGATTTACAGTATCAGCGGGATGCTGCTGCAGGATCATGGGATCATGTGCAAAAGGCCGTTCCGCAGCCCGCACCATACCGTAACGCCGCAGGGGCTTGTCGGCGGCGGGACGGTTCCGAAGCCTGGGGAGGTTTCACTGGCGCATAAAGGCGTCCTGTTTTTGGACGAGCTGGCGGAATTTCAAAAATCTACGCTGGAGCTGCTGCGCCAGCCGATGGAGGAAAAACAGATCCAAATATCCAGGCTGCATGGCAGCTGCAGCTATCCGGCTGATTTTATGCTGGTGGCGGCTACGAATCCATGCCCGTGCGGCGCCTATCCGGATATGAACCGCTGCCGCTGTACGCAGAGTGCGATTGACCGCTATCTGGGCAAAATCAGCCAGCCGTTGTTAGACCGCATTGATATTTGTGTGGAAACCTCGCCGCTGACGTTTGCGGAGCTTACGGCGGATCCGGTTAATGAAAGCTCGGCGCAGATCCGCGCCAGGGTCTGCGCTGCCTGGGAGCTGCAAAAGGAGCGCTATGCGGGCAGCGGAATTTATTTTAACAGCCAGATACCGGCGGACAGGCTGCGGGAAATATGCAGGCTGACGGAAAAAGAGGAGGTATATTTGCAGCAGATGTACCAGCAGTCCCATTTGACGGCGCGCGCTTATCATAAAATCCTGCGCGTAGCCAGGACGGTCGCCGACCTTTGCGGCAGCAGCCGGGTGGATACCGGGCATTTGTCAGAGGCGTTTTGCTACCGCAGCCTGGACCGCAAGTATTGGGAAAGGTGGTGAGCGGGAATGCAGACAGAAAAATACGCTTACTGGCTGTCCTGCGTCAGGGGCTGTACGCCCCGGATCTGCAGAAAGCTTCTGGAAGCCTGCGGCAGTGCGAAAGAGGTTTATGAAATGGAGGATGCGCAGCTGGAAAATATTCCCGGGCTGATGCATAAGGAGATCGGGTGTATCATAGAATCAAAAAACACATGGGATGTAAGCCGCGAATGGCACGCGTTGAAACAGTCGGGGGTTCGTTTTATCAGCAGAGAGCAGGCGGAGTATCCAAAACAGCTGTCAGAGCTTACGGATGCGCCTTACGGCATCTTTTACCGCGGCAGCCTGCCGGTGCCGGATCAGTTCCGTGTGGCGATCGTAGGGGCGCGGATGTGTTCGGAATATGGCAGGGCCATTGCCAGGGAGATTGCCAGGGAACTGGCGCTGCATGATGTGGCGGTAGTCAGCGGCATGGCGCGCGGCATTGATGCGGCGGGGCATCGGGGCGCTTTGGACAGCGGCGGGGATACCTATGCGGTTTTTGGATGCGGGGTGGATATTTGTTATCCGAATTACCACAGGCAGCTGTATGATGAAATCCGCAGGCATGGCGGGCTGCTGAGCGAATACCCGCCCGGGACAGAGCCGCTGCCTTGTTTTTTTCCGCAGCGCAACCGTCTGATCAGTGTGCTTTCGGACGTAGTACTTATTATAGAAGCAAAAGAAAAAAGCGGTTCTCTGATTACGGCGGATTTTGCGCTGGAGCAGGGCAGGGATGTCTATGCGCTTCCCGGGCGTGTGACAGATGATTTAAGCTATGGCTGCAACCGGCTGATTGCGCAGGGCGCGGGCATTTTGCTGTCTGTGGAAGACTGCCTGGCGGAGCTTATGGTCGCGGCGGCCCGCAGAAAAGGAAGCAGCGTCCGCACGGCCAGGCAGCAGACAGTAAATTGTGAAAATTTTGACAATTTACAAAAAATTTCTCTTGAAAAAGATGAGCGGTTGGTGTATGGTTGTCTTGGTCTTTTGCCAACGGGCTTGGAAGAACTACTGGAACTGACAGGATTAGACATACAGGCGCTTAGCCGGATATTGGCAGCCCTTCTGCAAAAGCACCGGATTGAGGAAGTGTTTAAAAATCACTATAAAATAATTACGGAATGAGTAAGGTGAGGAGTCGTTATGGCAAAGTATCTGGTAATCGTAGAATCACCGGCGAAGGTAAAGACAATCAAAAAATTTTTGGGGAAAAATTACGAAGTGACTGCATCGAACGGGCATGTCAGGGACCTGCCGAAAAGTCAGATGGGGATTGATATCGAGCATGGATTTGAGCCGAAATACATTACGATCCGTGGAAAAGGCGAAATACTGGCAAAACTGCGCAAAGAAGCCAAAAAAGCAGAACGGATCTATCTCGCAACAGACCCGGACCGCGAAGGGGAAGCGATTTCCTGGCATCTGTCCAAGGCTTTGAAGCTGGATGAAAATAAAGATGACAAGGAAGTATACCGGATCAGCTTTAACGAGATTACAAAAAACGCAGTCAAAGCATCGCTCAAACAGCCAAGAGAAATCGATATGGACCTGGTGAACGCCCAGCAGGCAAGGCGGATCTTAGACCGTATGGTCGGCTACAAAATAAGCCCGCTGCTCTGGGAAAAAGTCAAACGCGGCCTAAGCGCCGGGCGTGTGCAGTCTGTGGCGCTGCGTATTATAGCGGACCGCGAAAATGAAATTAACGCGTTTATTCCGGAAGAATACTGGACGATCGGCGCCCAGTTAAAGGTGGCAGGAGAACGGAAGAAGCTGGACGCCAAATTTTACGGCACAGCTGAAGGCAAGATGAAAATTGAAAACCAAAAGCAGGCGGAAGCAATCCGTGCAGAGCTGGAACAGGCGCAGTATGAAGTGCTGGATGTAAAAAAAAGCGAACGGACCAAAAAGGCCCCGTTTCCATTTACCACGAGCACGCTGCAGCAGGAAGCATCCAAAGTACTGAACTTTTCCACTTTAAAAACGATGCGCCTGGCACAGCAGCTGTATGAAGGCGTGGAAATCAAAGGCTTTGGCGTCATCGGCCTGATTACCTACCTGCGTACCGATTCCGTGCGCATTTCCGAAGAAGCAGACGCACAGGCCAGAGACTATATCAGCAAAAATTACGGCGAAGCATATGTAGCGGCTGCAGCTGCAGAAAAGAAAAAAACAGGCAAAATCCAGGATGCGCACGAAGCCATCCGGCCCACAGACATTGCAAGAACCCCGGTCGAAGTCAAAGAATCACTGTCCAGAGACCAGTTCCGCCTTTATCAGCTGATCTGGAAACGCTTTGCCGCCAGCCGCATGAGCCCGGCAAAATACGAAACCACCAGCATCAAAATCGGCGCAGGCAAATACCGCCTGACCGTATCCGCGTCCAGAGTTGTATTTGACGGCTTTATGTCCGTCTACATGAGCGATGAAGACGAAAAAGGCGACCACAATATGCTCGTAAAATCCATCGACGCCGCCTCAAAGCTGACACTGGCAGACCTGGAATGCACCCAGCATTTTACCCAGCCGCCGGCCCATTACACAGAGGCTGCACTGGTGAAAGCGCTTGAAGAACACGGCATCGGCCGCCCAAGTACGTATGCCCCGACCATCACAACGCTCTTAGCGCGCCGCTACGTCCTGAAAGAAAATAAAAACCTCTACCTGACAGAACTGGGCGAAGCCGTCAACACCATAATGAAAGAAGCATTCGCCTCCATCGTAGATGAAGAATTTACCGCAAATATGGAAATGCTGCTGGACAAAGTGGAAGAAGGCGATATCAGCTGGAAGACGATTGTAAGCAATTTCTACCCGGATCTGGAAGAAGCAGTTGAAAATGCAGAAAAAACATTAGAAAAGGTGCAGATCGCAGATGAAGTTACAGACGTCATCTGCGAAGAATGCGGCCGCAACATGGTAATCAAATACGGCCCGCACGGAAAATTCCTGGCCTGCCCCGGCTTTCCGGACTGCCGCAATACCAAGCCTTACCTGGAAAAAATCGGGATTGCCTGTCCAAAATGCGGCAAAGATATTGTGGTACGCAAGACGAAAAAAGGCAGGCGTTTTTACGGCTGCGAAGCAGGGCCGGACGACTGCGATTTTATGTCCTGGCAGAAGCCATGGCCGGAAAAATGCCCGAAATGCGGAGGGTATATGGTAGAAAAAGGGAACAAGGTTGTGTGTGCGGATGCACAGTGCGGGTATGTGTGTGAGCGGAAAAAGAAGGACGAATGAGAAAAAAAGGGGGGATGGCAATGCGGACGCCGGATGAGGGGGAAAGGGCCTGGCTTCCGGCTCCTATTCCAGAAT
>CANOET010000081.1 GCA_947564835.1 uncultured Eubacterium sp.
GCCCTCCTGCCTAAGTCTCCGTAAGCGCTGGATTTCACCTCCGCTAAAAGCGCCCGTCAAACGTCCTTCCAAGGTGTACCTCCCGGCGCGTCCCCTGGCCACAGCCCACAGAGTCTGGATATTGGCAGGCTTTACAACACCTGGGAGTCCAGTTATTGGCAGGCTTTACAACACCTGGGAGTCCAGTTATTGGCAGGCTTTACAACATCTGAGAGTCTAGTTATTGGCGGGCTTTACAACACCTGAGAGCCCGGTTATTGGAAGACTTTACAACACCTGAATTTGTATTTCGTGTAAAGCTTGTGAAAACCAGGCCCTTTCCCCCTCATCCAGCGTCCGCATAGCCAGCAAAAAAACACTACAGCTACAATCTGGCTGCTCAAAATCAGAATCTTTCAGCCATCCACGCAGCTCACAAGCTTACCGGCTCACCTGCACACTTCCGGTAACCGTCTCCGTTTTTCCATACTGCGTCACCGTAACTTTCACCTTCGTCTTCCCAGCTTTCACCCCTTTCACAACCCCTTTTGCCGATACAGTAGCAATTTTCTTATTCCCCATCTGGTAAGAAACCACCGCGCCGTCCGCCACCTGTTTTACTTTCAGCGTTTTCTTTTCCCCAGCCTTTACATTTACCGCCGTTACCGCAGGCTTTTTCTCCAGAGACTTCTTGCTTGTCACCTTTTCCCCGGATACCTTCAGCCAGAGGTCCGTACTGCTCCCGTCAAATAATTCGATGACGAAACGGATCAGCCCGTCTTTTCCTTTTACCGTATCATCTGCAAAGAAATTCTTTGTAACCTCGAACATCCCCTGCTCATAATCCGGCGAAAATACTTCCTGATACTGCAGATAATTCCACCATCCGGACTGCGGGCCGACTTTTCCGCCTGCCGCATAAGCGGATACCCGGCGTACCCTGCTGCCCTGCCATGTTATCGGAACCTGAATGCCCTTTTCCGTCGTACCGGATGCGCTGCCTACGGTTACATCCCCGTGTTTTACCAGATACTGATGCCACGGCGCACCGCCGCTGAATGTAAATGTCAGATCCGCGAATGTACCGGTTGCATTTTTTGCAAGGGAATCATATGCCTGGTTGATAAATTCTTTTTTCAGCGTAACAACGGCTGTTTTTTCTACATATGTATAATCTGTTCCCTGTTCAGCTCCTTCGATTCCGGTAAATGTATTGCCGTTCAGGGTCAGCGGAATCTGCACGTCCTTTTTTGCTTTTTCTTTAAAATACAGCGTGTCCAGCCCGGTTGCATAAGAGGATCTTTGTACGGCGGATGTTTCCAGCATGGTGCCGACGAGCGGTTTTTTCCATGCGTAACCAGTGTCGTTGCGGTCAATGCCGGATCCGTTGTCCCAGAACATCAGGCAGATCCCGTCCTGCGCGGCTGCTTTTGCACCCATGTATTCATAATATTTCATCTCTTCGCCCTGCTGGAGACAGTTCTCGCCGGCGTCATAGCCGAGCAGGCCGTATTCCCCGATGACAACGCCGAAGTCATTTTGAATAAAGGTATCTGTCAGTATCGCAAACAGCTGGTCCGCTGCTTTTCTCGGTGTATTGCCGTCATCTCCGAGCGCTTCGTCAAATTCCGTAATGCCCAGATTCGCGCTGTAGACCCACTCGCTGTAATAATGCACCGTCGCGATCAGATTCGGGTCATGCAGCCCCTGCATAAATGTCAGAAGCCCCTGCACCTTTTCGTCTGCATGATTCGTATTCATGGTCGGCATAACGATCATACGCTGCGCGTTATTTCCGCCGCTTTTGCGGATAATATCGTAGGCTGCCTGGTTCAGGCTGTCCAGGCGCTGCTGGTCTGTTACATTTTCACGCTCTGTAAACTGCGGCTCGTTGATGGTTTCAAAGCAGACCTGCGCAGGCTCATCGGCCAGATAGGCAGCCAGCTGTTCCCAAAGCTGTGTAAACTTCACGTATTCCTCGGATGCTTTGCTGCCGTCCCATTCCTTTAGCCAGATCCAGGAATCATGATGAATATTGACCATAACATACAGCCCTTCTTCCACCGCCCAGTCCACGACTTCTTTATACCTTTCCAGCCATTTCGGATCAATGGTATAAGTCCCGTTCTCCGATGTAAACCGATGGTGCAGTGTCAGTGGGATGCGGATACTTTGATATCCTTTTTCCTTGACGGCATGGATCAGCTCCCTTGTTACGACCGGATTGCCCCATGCTGTTTCTCCTTTGTCTTCTGCGTTCAGGTCTGTGTCAACCCCGTCGAAACTGTTGCCGAGGTTCCAGCCCGTACCCATGGCTGCGACATACTTTTCAGATGCTGACAGGCCGTCCGCGGTTTGCTGTACCTGTTCTTGTGCCTGCGCCTGTATCCGCGGCACCCCGGCTCCTGTCAGAAGCAGTGCTGCAGACAATACGGCAGACAGCAGTTTTTTCATTTTCATAATTCGTTGCCTCCTTGTTTGGTTTTTGTTTATTATAGCAGGAAAAAATCAGGGGTGATACATAATATTTCGGAGATTTTGTACGTTACAAATCATATTTGCTGTGATATGATTGGAGGACGGAGGGATTCAAAAAACAGGATCTCCCCGGCATCCTAAAATACCCAAAATATAAAAAAGGAAAGAACTCCCTATGGCTTACAAAATCTTAATCGTCGAAGACGACCCTTCCATTCAAAAGCACCTGCAGACACTCCTGGCCGCTAACGGCTACGAAGCATCCTGTATCACTGATTTTTGCAATCTGCAGGACCAGGTCCGGGCATTTGGCCCGCATCTGGTTCTTATGGATATCAGCCTCCCCGAAAACAACGGCTTTGCGCTTTGCGCCCAAATCCGTTCGGACTGTGAGATACCGGTTATTTTTGTAACCGCGCGTAACACCGACATGGATGAATTGAACAGTATCCTTTCCGGCGGGGATGCGTTTATCACAAAGCCTTATAATACTGCCGTCCTGCTGGCCCGGATTTCTGCTTTGCTGCGCCGGTCTTATGTTCCGAAGCAGCCGGAAACCCTGGCTTGGAACCATGCTGTATTACATCTGGAAAGCAGCCAGATTGAATATTCTGGCAAGCGGGCGGAGCTGACGAAAAATGAATTGAAAATCCTTTACTATCTGTTTGCGCATGCCGGAAAGATCTGTTCCCGTAATGATATTGTAGATTTCCTGTGGGATAACCAGCTTTATGTGGATGATAATGCGCTGAGCGTAAATATGACGCGTATCCGTAATAAACTGGCGGGGCTTGGCCTGCATGATTTTATTCAGACGAAGCACCGGCAGGGATATTTGATCTGAGGAGGCTTTCTTATGAATGGAAGACAATATATGAAAAACCAGCTGCCGGGCATTTTGCTTCATCTGCTCGGCCTTCTTGCCCTGGCCTTGTTTCTTGCCGCAGGCGGCACCCGTCTGGCGGGTATTCTTTTTATTGCGGCTGTCTGGATGGCAGCCGCAGCCTGTTATCTGGCGGCTGTTTATTTTTACCGGAAAAGGCGCCTGGACCAGCTGCTGTCTATGGCGGACCAGCTGGAGGAACGGTATCTGATTGCTGAATTGATGCCTGTTCCGAAGCAGGCCGAAGAACAGGTTTATTACCGGATCTTAAAGATGGCCGAAGCGTCTATGCTGGATAAGATCGGAGATGTGCGCAGGGAGCAGGCCTCTTATCAGGAGTATATTGAACAATGGATCCATGAAATTAAGACGCCGATTACGGCAATGCAGCTGCTTTGTGAGACGAACCGTTCGGATTTTACAAGGGAGCTGCTGGCAGAGCTGGAAAAGGTCAGCCGCTATACGGAACAGACGCTTTATTATGCCCGCAGCGGATATGCCTATAAAGATTATTCGATCCGGGAAATCCAGCTGGGGCCTGTCATCCACAGTGCGGTTGCGGATAATAAATATCTGCTCCGCCAAAACCAGGTGGCGGTTACGGTTGATCCGGACGGGGATTCGGTGTTTACAGACGACAAATGGGTGCGGTTTATCTTAAATCAGCTGATCGGCAATGCCGTAAAATATAAAGGCGCGCAGCCCCAGCTGCATTTTTCCGTCCAAAAAAACGGGAACAGCGTTCTGTTGTCTGTTCATGATAACGGGATCGGTATACCGGATAACGATTTGCCCCGTATTTTTGAAAAAGGGTTTACCGGGCAGAACGGAAGGCGGGTGCAGAGTGCTACCGGAATCGGATTGTATTTGTGTAAGAGGCTTTGCGGGAAACTGGGGATCGGGCTGGAGGTTGCTTCGGACCGGTTTGGAACAACGGTGGAGCTGGCTTTCCGGATCAATGATTTTGTGGATGGCGTGAAGAGCCGGTACTAACCAGGCTGGCGCCGCCGGGTTCTTACAATTTTGTAAGAACTGTGTAAGAAAACCTGATACCAATTCCGCTCCGCTGCCGTTATTCTAAGACTATCCAAACACACATCATCACCAGGAGGCAGATCTATGATGAAAAACGTACTAACTCTGGAGCATATTCAAAAATACTACGGCAGCGAAGGCACGGTTACAAAAGCCATCCAGGATATCAGCTTTGACGTCAGCGAAGGGGAATTTCTCGGGATTATGGGCTCGTCCGGCTCGGGGAAAACGACGCTGTTAAACTGCATTTCCACCATCGATACGGTCAGTGCCGGAAAGATCCGCCTGGGGGATATTGATATTACCAGGCTCAAGCCAAAATCACTGGCCCGGTTCCGCAGGGAAAACCTGGGCTTTATCTTTCAGGATTTCCACCTGCTGGATACGCTGACCATTTCAGAAAATATCGCGCTGGCGCTGGCAATTAACCATACGCCTGCCAGGGATATTCAGCCCCGGATCGCGGACATTGCAGCGACACTGAATATCCTTGATATTTTAGAAAAATATCCCTATCAGGTATCCGGCGGGCAGAAGCAGCGCTGCGCCTGTGCAAGGGCGATGATCCATCATCCGCGCCTGCTGCTTGCGGATGAGCCGACGGGCGCCCTGGACAGCCATTCCTCGCAGATGCTGCTTTCCACGATGCAGGGGATGAACGAACAGCTGGGCGCTACGATCCTGATGGTTACGCATGATGCGTTTTCAGCCAGCTATACGCACCGGATTCTGTTTTTGCAGGATGGGGAGATTTTTACGGAGCTTCTGCGGGGCAGTGACAGCCGTCCGGCATTTTATGACAAAATACTAAGCGTTTTAACGACCATGGGAGGAGGGCGCAATGATGTATGCGAAGCTCATTCTTAAAAATGCAAGGCGTTCCATCAAAGACTATTTGATCTATCTGGTTACGATGTCCGTCTGTGTGACACTGTTTTATTCGTTTTTATCGATATCCAGCGCCTACTACCATCCGCTGGTCGGCCTTTCCTACGACTTAGCGGTACTGGGCGACAGCATGAAGCTGGCGGTCTGTATGGTAACGCTTCTGCTGCTTTTTTTAATCCGGTATGTCAATCACTATATGCTTTTGCAGCGGCAGAAAGAATTTGCCATCCAGGCAGTGATGGGGATGGAGCAGCGGACGATCGGCTGGCTGTTTTTTGCGGAAACGCTCTGTATGGGCGCTGTGTCGGTCGTCATTGGCATTGTCCTCGGAATGGCCGGGTCGCAGTTTATTACTGCCATGCTCCTTTCTGATTATGGGCAGGATTACCAGTTTACCTGGATGCTGTTTCCGGATACGCTGCTGCTTACCATCGGCTTTTTCGCCTGCTGCCTGCTGCTGGTAGGATTTTTTAATATCCGTTCCATCCGCCGCGTGCGGGTCATCGATATGCTGTCTGCACAGCGGCAGAATGGCCCGGCCCTTGGCAAAAGCCGCTTTATGCATGTGCTGCTGGCGCTTTACCTGATCTTGTGCGGCTGGATGCTGTTCAGCGGCCTGCAGATGATCACTTGTTATTTCGACACGCGCTTTGCATGGCCTGTCCACCTTTTGTTTTACGGCCTGATCCTGGCGCCTGCCGCCAGTATTCTTGTGCCGGCTGCCTGGCTGGTAATACGGCTGGTTCAAAAAAGGCGCACGGGTTCCCGGACAGTAAGCTTTCAGCAGCTGCTTGCCGTGCAAACCGTATGCATCCTGCTGAATGCCATTGCCGCCGCCTGCGTCCCGGGCATGAAAAGCCGGTACCTGCTTGCATACGGCAGCGGCGTAATGAATGAGTATCTGACGTACCTGACCGTGCATGTGGTCTTTTTTATCTGTACCTTTTTGTACCTGGTTAATTTCGTGGTGGCAGCCTGGAAAGACCGTTCGCCGGAACACTGTTACCGGGGAGAAAACCTCTTTTTTTACGGACAGATCCTGTCCAAGCTGACGGTCCATACCAAATCCATGATCCTGATCTGCACCACGCTCGTGCTGTCCATCTGCCTGTTTCTTGCCGCACCGGTACTGACCGGATGGAGCCTTGGCTACCTGCAGGACCGCTGCGTCTATGACATATGGATGTACTCGACATATAACAAAACATACGAAGAATCGGAGCTGGAGCTGGATGATTACGCAGCCGTTACGGAATTTCTCACAGACAACGGCATACGGACTGCCTATGACCATACGTTTTGCGAATACCTCCCCCGAAGGGCCGATTTTCACACCCGGGTCAAATGGCAGTTCCCGGTGCTTGCGATATCACTGAGCGACTATAATGCGATCCGCGAAATGCTGGGCCATGCACCGATATCCCTTGCGGACAACGCATTTGCAATGCAGTGGCAAAGTATTGCCAGCGATGACGAGAAAGCTGCGTTCCTGCAGAGCCATCCGGCCGTATCCACCGACGCGGGCACGCTTACCCTGGCAGATTCCGGGAGTTATGATATTTCGATCGGTGAAAGCATTTATAACTATTATACAGATGTGATCTATATCTTTCCGGATCATATTTGTGAAAAACTGTTAAGCGTCAACCGCGAACGTTATATACAGACAGCAGAAGAACTGTCTTATGCCGACGCGCGGGCGCTGGAGGCTGTTTTCCTGGATTTGCACGATACGGATACCGGCCAGCCGCAGCAATCCGAAGCCAGCGGCGTACAATATGATATCCGTCTCCGTACGCTGGAGATGAACAGCACCATTGGGTTTAATTTTGTACTGAAATCAGCGATGATCTATGGTGCAGTCGTACTGCTGGTCATCTGCCTGACGGTCCTTTCCCTGCAGCAGCTTTTGGATGCTTCCAGGTATCAGTACCGGTTTGCCGTATTGAGGGAACTGGGTGTAGAAGAACATAGCATCCGGCGTCTGGTCTTCCGGCAGCTGGGGTTCTGGTTCGCACTTCCGGTGACGCTGGCGGTTTTGGTCAGCGCTGTGATCGGCGTAAATTTCCTGCAGGTAATCTCCGCCCAGATCCATGCCTATATCGGTACGGCAGTGCTGCTCGCGCAGCTTGGGGCCATCCTTAGCATTCTGGCGCTGCTGCTTCTTTGTTACTTTATCAGCACCTGGATTCTTTTCCTGCATCTGGTCGAGCCGTAGGCTGCGCCGCGGGAATATGATCCGGGCAGAAAGCCGCGGCAGCCGGTTCATGGGTTGTCCCGACTGTTATAATCCGCACAAAATTACAGTAAAAATCCGCTATCCCCTGCCTGATATGTAAGAAAGAGATGATCTTTTTGTGCTTTTGCTCTGATTTTGAGGGTAGGAAGAAACCGTCCGGTATGCTAAAATGAAAATAAGTCCGGCAGACACGGACGAAGGAGGACATATTTATCCAGGTTAGGGGATCTATATGAAAAGAAAATTTGCATGCGTAATTTTTTGTGTGATTCTGACAGCCGGAGCCGTATTCACAAGCTGCAGCAAAGGGGGCAGCGGCGTTTGGAAATCAGGTTCCGGAAATGATGCGAACCCGTTAGCGGAAGGAGCAAAAAACAACAAATACCGGGAATTTCTGACGGTAGACGTCTTTGACTCTGTGGCAAATTATCAGGGGATCCAGCCCGGATGGTTCGCAAAAATTGTAAAAGATAAATTTAATATGGAACTAAATATTATCGCACCAAATGTGGCAGGCGGTGAAACGCTGTTTCAGACACGCTCCGCCGCAGGCAACCTGGGGGATTTGATTATTGCCGGCACCGAAGCCGGACGTTTTAAAAATATGGTCAAAGCCGGGCTGTTAATGGATCTGACCGATCTGTTAAAAGGCAAGGACGTACTGGCTCAATATGAAACGGCGATCCGCAAAGCAAACGAAGATGCCGGACAAGACGGGATCTATGCGGTTCCGAGCGAGATTTCCAGCCAGTCGCCGCAAGTGTCTACAGACGGCATTGCGCCCCTGGTTGCGCCGTATGTGCGCTGGGATGCTTACCAGGCAGCCGGTTATCCGGCGATGGAGACGCTGGAGGACTGGATTCCGGTTATGAAGCAGCTGCAGGAGCTGGTTCCGGAAAGCGACAGCGGCAAGAAAACATATGCGATTTCCCTGTTCCGGGATTGGGACAGCAGTA
Organism: uncultured Eubacterium sp.; assembly: GCA_947564835.1. Lineage (GTDB taxonomy): Bacteria > Bacillota > Clostridia > Lachnospirales > Lachnospiraceae > Eubacterium_J. The sequence goes on from CANOET010000081.1 coordinate 8,459, forward strand.
TGATGACCTGTGCGAAAAATTATGCTTCGCTTTATGGTTATAATGAGCTTGGTTTTGTACTGAGCAAAGCGGACGGAAGCGACCTGCAGGATATTCTGGATGAAAACGGCCAGTATCTGCGTGCGCTGCGGTTTTTATTTGCAGCGAATCAGGAGGGGCTGGTCGATCCGGAATCCGGATCGCAGAATTATGATATTTTATCCGATAAATACCGCGACGGCCAGATCTTAACGTCGCTGTGGTCCTGGCAGGGGAAAGATCTGTATGACCGTGAAGTGGACCACACAGAAGGAAGCACGCACCAGGAGCTGGGCAAAGGATTTTATTCGGCCCTGATTCAGGATATGCAGTGCTATACCAACGGCTGCTATTCTGAAGGAAACGCAAGGCTGGTGATTGCCATCGGCAGCCAGGCAAAAGACCCGCAGCGTCTGGCGGATTTTATTGACTGGCTCTATTCCCCGGAAGGAATGGAGACTGCAGGGCAGGCATCCGGCGCGGGAGGGCCAAAGGGGCTTGCATGGGAGATGGATAATGGTAGGCCGGTTTATACAGAATTTGGCATGCGCGCCCTGCCAGGCAACGATATCCCTGTTCCGGAAGAATGGGGAGGGGAAGCCGTAGGATCCTGGAAAGACGGCGCCCCGGCGCTGAATTTTAAGCCGCTGTCACCTGTGGACATTGACCCGCGGACAAATGAACCATATCTGACAGTGATGTGGTCATCCGTATTGGAGAAAAATAATACAAAGCTGGATCTGGACTGGCAGAACTATGCAGGCGGTGCGAAAACATGTATGGAATTTTTAAAATCTATTGACGCATTGCTTGTCGCGCCCGGCACTTCCTATATTGCATCGGAAGAAAGCTCGGATATTACGATCCTGCGGAATAAATGCAAGTCTGTGATTATCGACCATTCCTGGAAAATGGTGTTTGCAGATACCCAGGCAGAGTTTGACAGGCTGCTGAAAGACCTGCGGGAGACCGTGAACGGTCTTGGATATCAACAGGTGCTGGCCGTTGATATGCAAAATGCCAGACAGGAGGCCGCTTCCAGAATACAGGCCGTGGAAGATTTTAATAACAATGCGAAGAACGAATGACGCAGGAAAGGCTTTTGAAATATGAAACGACAAGCTTATAACCCATATCTGCCATCTTTTGAATATATACCAGACGGCGAGCCGCATGTATTCGGCAGCCGGATTTACCTTTATGGAAGCCACGACAGATTTGGCGGCACACAATTTTGCTTAAATGATTACGTCTGTTATTCCGCAGATGTAAAAGATCTGTCCGACTGGCGGTATGAAGGCGTTATTTACCGGAAAGAACAGGATCCGCGGAATAAAAACCTCTCAGAACAGACAAAGCCGCAGGCAATCCATGCCATGTGGGCGCCGGATGTCGTGCAGGGGCCGGACGGAAACTATTATTTGTATTACTGTCTGGATTATTTGCCGGAAATTGCGGTTGCGGTATGCAACAGCCCGGCAGGTGCGTATGAATTTTTAGGGCTGGTCAGGCATTCCGACGGGACAGCGCTGGGCGCGCGGGACGGGGATTTGGAGCAGTTCGATCCAGGCGTCTTTATCGATGATGACGGAACCATCTATCTGTATTCCGGCAACGCGCCTATGAAAAAAGAATATGACTACGGCAGGCAAGGCAGCCAGGTGATGCGTCTGCAGCCCGATATGGTGACCTTGGCCAAAGAACCGGAAAAACTGCTGCCGGACGTACTGGACAGCGCCGGGACAGGCTTTGAAGGGCATGAGTTTTTCGAAGCCAGCTCTATCCGTAAGATTCACGGAGCCTATTATTTTGTATATTCTTCAGTGCGCAGCCATGAGCTGTGCTACGCTGTCAGCAGCAAGCCGGACGGCGGCTGCCGCTTTGGCGGAACGCTGGTCGATATCGGGGATGTATTTCTGAACGGCAGGACGGAGGAAGAAGCTGTAAACTGTCTGGGAAACACCCATGGAGGAATCGAACAGGCAGATGGCCAGTGGTATATCTTTTACCACCGGCAGACAAACCGCACGAACTACAGCCGGCAGGGCTGTGCAGAAAAAATAGATATCAACGAAGACGGCAGCATTGCCCAGGCAGAAGTAACATCCTGCGGCCTGCAGAACGGCCCGCTGGAAGGTGCAGGGACATATCCCGCACGGATCTGCTGCCATCTTACCGCGGCAAAAGGAGCGGTGTTCTCCGATCCGGATCATATGAAAATGGACTATCCCTATCTGACACAGGATTTACCGGATCTGGAGCCAACCAGCGAATGGATACAGCAAGATGCCAAAGAACCGGTGCAGTATATTAAAAATATGCAGGACGGCTCTGCGGCTGGATATAAATACTTTGACTTTCACAATCTGCGGCGTATTTCTGTGCAGGTACGCGGAAAAGCAGACGGGGTGATTGCAATCGGCACAGCTAAAACAGACGGATCAGCCGGACATATTCCGGTCAGGCTCGATACCGCTGACTGGCAGGAGCTGTACGGAGATGTTTCCATCAAAGATGGGATTGCCGCGTTATATTTTACATTTCAGGGCGAAGGACAGCTGGATTTCCGTTCTTTTTGCCTGCAGAGGGACACGGAGCTGTGAGCAGACAGCTGACAGATCCGAACAAAATTGCCTCCCCATGAAATAACTATAGTTGCTGTATTTGTTTCTATATTTATTTCATTTCCCTTTTAACCGGGCGGCGGAAATCAGGATTTATCGGTTTCTGCTGTCTGGTTTTTTATTATATCCCTGGTTAGTCAAAAATAGCTGGGAAATCAGGCAGGTTTTTGCTGAAATAGAATGAAATAACTGTTAAGATAGAACGGAGTAAAACCGTTTTGAACCAGAGTGATTAAGAGAGGAGAACACGATGAGTTGTTATCGCAAAGAAACCAATATGCTCTACGGAGGGGACTACAACCCGGAACAATGGCCTGAGGAAGTCTGGCAGGAGGACATGCGGCTGATGGCGCAGGCGCATATCAATATCGTAACGCTAAATGTATTCAGCTGGGCAGCTTTACAGCCGGATGAGGATACGTATCAGTTTGAAAAGCTGGATGCGATTATGGAATTGGTACGTGCAAACGGCCTGAAAGTATGTCTGGCTACTTCGACCGGCGCGCATCCGGCCTGGATGGCAAAGCGGCACCCGGATATTTTGCGCACGGACCAGCATGGAAGGAAGCACAAATTCGGCGGACGGCACAACTCCTGCCCGAACAGCCCGACGTACCGGCAGTATGCGCCGAAGCTGGCAGGAATGCTGGCACAGCGGTACCAGAATTATGAGAATATCGCGGCATGGCATATTTCCAATGAATTTGGCGGGGAATGCTATTGTGAGAACTGTGAAAAAGCATTCCGGGTATGGCTGCAAAAAAAATATGGCACGATTGAGGAAGTAAACCGGTGCTTTTACACGTCTTTTTGGGGACATACGTTTTATGACTGGGATGAGATCGTAGCGCCGGATCTGTTAAGTGAGCATTTTATCGACGGCACTGGCCGGGAACGGACGATGTTCCAGGGGATTTCGCTGGATTACAGACGTTTCCTTTCTGACAGCATGCTGGAATGCTTCCGGCTGGAATATGACGCGGTAAAACAATTTACACCGGATATCCCGGTTACAACGAATCTGATGGCTGCTTATCCATTGCTGGATTACCAAAAATGGGCCAGGTCTATGGATTTTGTCTCCTGGGACAATTACCCGGCGCCGCAGGACAGTCCGGCAAGGACAGCGTTCTGCCATGACTTAATGCGCGGGCTGGACGGGCAGAAGCCGTTTGTTCTGATGGAACAGACGCCGAGTGTAACGAACTGGCAGCCTTATAACCGTCTGAAGCGTCCGGGCGAAATGCGTCTGCAAAGCTACCAGGCTGTCGCGCACGGGGCGGATGCGGTACAGTTTTTCCAGATCCGCAGAAGTATCGGCGCCTGCGAAAAGTATCACGGTGCGGTCATCGACCATGCAGGCAGGGCGGATACAAGGGTATTCCGTGAGGTATCACAGCTTGGAGCAGAACTGGAAAAGGCCGGAGGGTTGTTTCTGGAAGGAAAAACACCTGCCAAAGCAGCGATCCTGTTCGACTGGGACAACTGGTGGGCTGTGGAGTATTCCGCGGGGCCAAGCATCCGCATGAAATACCTGGACACAGTTCTGGACTATTACCAGGCAGCGTTTTCCCTCAATGTCCCGCTGGATATCATCAGCGTCGAAGATCCGCTGGAGCCGTATCAGATCGTAATCGCACCGCTGCTGTATATGGTAAAAAGCGGCTATGAAGAAAAACTAAAAGCATATGTAAAACACGGCGGTACATTTGTAGCTTCTTATTTCAGCGGCATCGTAGATGAGCATGACCTGGTAGACAGCGGCGGCTATCCTGGCAGGCTGCGCGGGCTGCTCGGTATCTGGGTAGAAGAAAACGACGCGCTGCCGGAAGGTGAATACAATGCATTTTCCTACTGCGGCAGACGTCACCCGGCGGATATCCTGTGCGATCTGATCCATTTAGACGGTGCAGAAGCGCTTGGCCTGTACGAAGAAGACTTTTATGCAGGCATGCCGGTACTGACAGTAAACGCTTATGGAGACGGAAAAGCATATTATGTCGGCACCCACTCAGATGAAGAGTTTTACCAGACATTTTTTGACCGGCTGTGTACACAGGCAGGCATCCGTCCGGTACACCAGACGCCGTTTGGCGTGGAGGCATCGGTACGGGAGAACGAAAACGGAACGTTTTTATTCCTGTTAAACCATACAACGGACAAAAAGACAGTCGTACTCGACGGGAGCTACGAAGACCTGCTGGACGGGCGGATTTATCAGTGCCAGGAAGAGACAGTGCTTGAGAAAAAAGGCGTGCAGCTGCTGCGGAAGATATAAAATGAGAAAAAGGAGGCGTTTTCATGAATGCAGGAAAGTTAAATCCGTTTGTAGAAACCATTAACATGCTGTTCAATTTTTTTATACTGAATCTCGTATTTTTGATCACCTGCCTTCCGGTCATTACGATCGGGGCCGCACTCTCATCCTTATATTATGTCGTGATCAAAGAAACCAAAGGGGAAGCCGGATATCTGGTGCGCCCCTATCTAAGGGAATTTAGACGGAACTTTAAAAACGGGACCATTGCTTTTCTGATTCTGACTGCAATCGGCGCTTTGCTGTTGTTTAACCTGCTGTTCTGGCCTGTGCAGGGGAATCCGTTTTCTTATGCAGTCACGGGTGTACTGGCAGTGATCGCGGTAGTCTGGCTGGCAGTATCGCATTATACATACCCGCTGATCGGCAGGTTTGTGAATACGCCGCTGCGCTCGGTGCGGAATGCGTGGGGATTGGCGCTTCGGAATTTGAAGAAGACGTTTTGGATGCTGCTGATTGATGTGGGGGTGGCGGGGTTTTATTTGTTCTTTCCGCTGAAAGTGGTGCTTTTGGTGGTGCCTTTGTGCGGGGTTGTGGTGCCGGTGTATTGGCAGGCGCGGATATTGATTGGGGTGTTTGAGCCTTATGAACGGTAGTAGGAGAGGGTGGTTAGCCAGGGGGTGTGGTTAGGCGGGAGGTGTTGGTTGGCCAGGTGGGAGTGGCTATCCGGAAGATGTTGGTTGGCCAGGGGGATGTGGCTATCCGGAAGATGTTGGTTGGCCAGGGGGATGTGGCTATCTGGAAGATGTTGGTTGGCCAGGGGGATGTGGCTATCCGGAAGATGTTGGTTGGCCAGGGGGATGTGGCTATCCGGACGCCTCTGCGGGCTGTGGGCAGGGAATGCGCTGGGAGACACACCTTGGGCGGACTGGG
>CANOET010000082.1 GCA_947564835.1 uncultured Eubacterium sp.
CCGGAAGCCAGGCCCTTTCCCACTCATCCAGCGTCCGCATAGCCATCAAAAAACGAAACACAATGTCAATTTTGTCGCTCAGAGCCAAAATTTTGCCATTTTGTGCAATTTCTTCAGAAGTTAAATAGTGCATAATATCCCGCCAAATACTATTTTATTATATTCCTTTTGCAGAACAAATTCAATCGTATCTTACAATACAATCGTTAAAAACTGCAGTTTTCAAAATAATCTCTTTATGCTTCCGTTCAATCGGACATTGCGTCAGTTTTACTGAAAATGATTGATTTTTCTAAACAAAAAAGCCCCAAATTTTTTCATAATCTTTTTCCCTATAGACATATATGAAAACCATTTTTTCTGGCTCATCCAGATTAGAAATTTTTTAGCATCAAAGATTATCTCAATTCTGTTACCTTTCTGAGAACAGTTTGTGATAATCTTTTTTTATACTTATTCCAACAAACAAAATCTCAAAAAAATCATCAACCGAAAGGCAGGTATCAGCATGGATTACATTTTGCAGACAGAAGATCTGAAAAAATATTACGGCAAGGAGCCAAATATCACAAAAGCGCTGGACGGCATCAGCATTACCGCAAAGCAGGGCGAGTTTATCTCCATTATCGGCACAAGCGGCAGCGGGAAGTCGACGCTGTTAAATATGCTGGGAGGGCTGGATGTACCGTCTTCGGGAAGTGTCCGTATCAGGGGCCGGGAGATTACGAAGATGAATGATGAGCAGCTTACGGTATTCCGCAGGCGGAATATCGGCTTTGTCTTCCAGAACTATAACCTAGTGCCGATTTTAAATGTCTATCAGAATATTGTGCTGCCTGTGGAGCTGGACGGCAACAAGGTGGACCGGGCATATACCGACCAGATGATCCGTATGCTGCATCTGGAACAAAAGCTGGAAAACCTTCCGAATAATCTCTCCGGCGGCCAGCAGCAGCGGGTCGCTATCGCAAGGGCGCTGGCGGGAAAGCCTGCAATTATCCTGGCGGATGAACCGACTGGGAACCTGGATTCGAAGACGTCTATAGAAGTGATGCAGCTTTTGAAAATGACAAGCACGCAGTTCGGGCAGACGCTGGTTATGATTACGCATAATCCGCAGCTGGCGCAGATTGCCGACCGGATGATCCGTATAGAGGACGGAAAGATTGTATCGCCGGATAAAAAGAAAGATGAGTAAAGAAACAGGAATTTTTAAAAAGGCTGAAGGGCCAAGAGGATCAAAAAGGAGCTGGAAATATGAATATACTCAAAAATAATAACCGCAAATTTATCCAAATACTTTCCGCGAACTGCCTGAAAGCAAACAAAGGGCGCAACAAAATTGCGGTGCTGGCGATTGTGCTGACAGCGGTTTTATTTATGGCGTTGACGACGGTGCTGGAAGGCGTGGAAATGACGGAGAAGAACCAGCGCCTGCGCCAAGTGGGCACAAAGCTTATGGTTTCGGTTAAAAATCTGACGGCCGAAGAAGCACAGCGGTTTGCATCCGCACCGGAATTTACCGTAGCTGCGATCGAGCGGTATGTGGCAACCGTGAATAATCCGCAGTTAAGCCATATGCAGGCGATTGCCGGATGGGTGGATGAGGTGTCGGCAAAATACAGCTTTATGGAACTGGAAGAAGGGCATTATCCGCAGGCGGAAGATGAGATCGTGGTTGATACCGAGGTGCTGCGCCTGCTGGGCCTTCCCGAACAGACAGGCGTTACGTTTACACTTCAATATACGGCAGGGACAACGGCGCTGGAAAAGCAGATGACGGTCTGCGGGTTCTTTCCGGGGATGAAATATGAACAAAGTACATCCCTGCTCGTCTCGGAATTGTTTGCGGATCAGGCGGCTGCATATTACGACGGGATTTATGCTTCGGTCAGGCATGCGAATTACGATGTCAGGGGGAGCTTTGCAGATGAAACAAATGTGGCACAGCAGCTGGACCGTCTGGTGGAACGGATGGGATATGATCCACATGCAGAGCGCGGGGAAGACGGATTTATCATCCGCCATGTCAATCCGGTATACGAGAAGCCTGCCGGGAACTCCTCTGATTCTTATGCGGTGGCCGGTATCGGCGTACTGCTTATTTTACTGGCCGGGTATCTGATTATTTATAATATATTTAAGATCTCGATTGAAAAAGATATCCGTCTGTACGGACAGCTGAAAACAGTCGGGGCTTCCCCGAAGCAGATCCGGTATATGATCGTGCGCCAGGGGATGCTGCTGTCTGCAGCCGGTATTCCGTTGGGGCTGGTTTTGGGCTGTCTGCTCGGGAATGCGCTGCTGCCGCTTGTTATGGCAAGCTCCTCTTTTCAGGATACCGCATGGATCCTTCCATCGATATGGGTATGGGCGCTGTCCGGGATTTTTACCTTTCTGACCGTAAGGGTCAGCTGCGCAAGGCCGGGGAGGATTGCCGGGAAAATCTCTCCGGTGGAAGCGTTAAAATACCATGGATATTCCGCGGGAGGAAAAAAGAACAAAAAGGGCGGCCAGTCCAGGCACCGGATCGTATCCATGGCTGCCGCAAACCTGGGCAGAAACAAGGGAAAAACTGTGCTTGTCGTGCTTTCGATTTCGCTCAGCGCCGTTTTGTTAAACAGTGTGTTAAATTACAGCGCAAGCATGGACCAGGAAACCTTTGTCCGGCGGGAGGTAGTCTCGGATATCGAAATACGCAGTGCAGGGTTTTTAAAGCCTTCTGTGGAAGATTATACAAAGACGATACCGAAGGAAGCAGCCGACCAGTTCAGCCGGCTGGACGGAGTGGAAGCATTTGCCCGGATCTACTGCCGCATACTGCCGGATGAAGAGCAGCCGGCCAGATACGAGGATACCGGCAGCGTCACCCGGATCAACGGAAAAGCAACGCCGGATAACATCATGGAATTTGACCGCTGCAGAATGCTGTACGGCATGAATGAACAGGCATGCAGCGGCCTGAAAATCATCGAAGGCGTTATGGATTACGAAAAGCTGTGCAGCGGTAATTATGTCTTAATGGCAGGGTTTTTAGGCGACCGCGGGGACTATAGCTACGAGAGCCAGGAATTTCATGCTGGGGATGTGATTGAGCTGGAAATAGATGGGACGGCAAAAGAATACACCGTTCTGGCAATTGCCGGGCTGGCCAATTCCCAGTGTATGAGCTACAGCAAGGGAGGCTATGAATCAGCCGTATTTGCAGAGCCGGTCTTCTTAGAAAGATTTCCGGATATGGACACGCCGATCCACTGCCTGTTCAATGCGAAAGAAGGTGCATTCGATTCGCTGAATGAGCAGGCGGCAGATCTGGCGGCACGCAATGGACTGGCCGTCCTGACAAGGCTGACCGCAGAGGAAGAATTTAAAGAAATGCAGCAGACCTACAGCATCAGCGGTATCATCGCAGCTGTGATCCTTGGTGTGATCGGGATCCTGAATCTGGTAAACGTCATATTTACAGGCGTGATCGCCAGGCAGCGGGAATTTGCATCCATGCGCAGCATCGGCATGACCAGAAAGCAGCTGCGCAAGCTTATAGTATACGAAGGCATGATGTACGCGCTGTTTGCGGGGGCCGCGGGAATCCTGTGCAGCGGGGTTCTGTCCGTGTCGCTGGTAAAGACGTTAGCCCGGGATATGTGGTTTATGAAATATCATTTTACCGTACTGCCTGCAGCTGCAGCCTCGGCGGCCTGCATCGTTCTGGCAGCCTGCATCAGCGCCGGGACAGACCGGATGTGGAACCGGGGGAGTATGGTAGAACAGCTGCGGGATGCGCAATAAAAGGGGATTTATTCCTTATATGCATGCTTGCTCCATTCTATTTGCGGAGAAGATGACGATAAATAGTGTCCCGGCTGGTCATCCTGCTTAACTATCAAAAAGTACACCATTTGATAGTGCGTCTGTTCTTTTTTACATTGCTTTAACCAATTTTCAGATGAGTCGTTTCTGCTTACCGCTGCATATAAAAAGAAGTATCCCTGTTTTTTCTGAGACACTTCCTTTATTCCTGAGTTTTTACTATGAAATTATAGATTCCTGATTCTGGGCAGCAGAATTGACATTGCGTTGCGTTTTTAGGCTTCCCGATTAGCTTGATTGGCCAGGGGATGTGGCTAACCGGACGACTCTGCGGGCTTACGAACACCTGAATTTGCGTTAATGTAAAGCCCGTGAAAACCAGCCAGATGAGGGGGAAAGGGCCTGGTTTCCGGCGACGTTGGAAGAATGTTTAGAAGCCCTTGGTATTCTGTCCGATAAAGCAGGGGCGGAGCCCAGCGGCGCCTTTAGCTTCTGGCGTTTAGCTAGGGCGAACTAGGTGTCTGCCCCTTGCCTGCTCCATCCATTTTCTTTTTTTATCCGCCTGCGGATCCCATGCCAGTTCTTTTTTATATAATCCCAGCTTTCCATTCGTTTTTTTCCGTAAGCGCTTCACATGATTGTGCAGCCCACTCCTCCAGTTTCTCTGACAACAGAAGTTTGTCCTTATCAATAATATCACCCGTAAGCAGATAGTCCTGCCTGCCGGATTGCATTTGGCGGGGATGATTCTCTTTGCACCGTCTCTTTCAAAGCTGCACTGGATCAGCTGGAAATAAGCCGGCTCCTTGATACAGCCCGTGGCCCAAATACGGTTTTAGATAAGGAAAAAATGATTAAAATGGATGAACAACAAAGAGTTTTCGGACAGTTTTGGGGTGTAGAACCTATGCCGGATTCTGTTCCTGTGAGAACCGCAGGTGTAAACAAGAACGACGTTCTTGCCAGAAAATTGACGTTTATGCCAGAAACATTGTTTTTCACCAGGAATCTGCTATAATTTAAAAAACGGATATGTCGTATTCATGCAGGCTGCATGCACGCAAGAAATAAAATTAAAAATACGATAACTTCGTTTCTTAATACAAGGCATAGTGAATGAACTGGGAGGAACAGTATATGTTGAAACATAAGACAGCAGTAACAAGGGCAAAGAAAATATTGGGAATTGTTTTATCAGGGTGTATTGCTGCTTCCGCAACAGGTTCCGTTTCCTTTTTGGAAATGCATCAAACAAGCCTGGAAGCAAAAGCATCCCAACGCCTGCAGGCAGCGGCTGCACCGTCATATGCGGCAGCCGTGCAGAGTCCTGCCGCATTGCAAGATTCGGCTGTCCAAGCAGGTTTGAATGTATCCGCAGAGCCAGCGGATTTGCCGGCGGCTGCGAATCCGCAGCCGAAAGCGGCAGTGGTAGAATACCGGATATGCGATGAGAATGGGAAAAATTGGAGATTGGAGTCTAAGGAAGCTATTCCAGTAACGTCTGATACGACAGCTTTGCCGGATGGATGGTATGTGGTAAACGGGCAGGTCAATATTTCGGATAGCATAACCGTTTCCGGAAATGTCTGCCTGATCCTTGCTGACGGATGCAGGCTGGCAGCAGAAGGGATTCACGTATCTGAGGAAGGCGGTACAAACAGCTTACAGATCTTTGCCCAGTCGGACGGGGATGTTATGGGGAGCCTGGTATCCACAGCCGCGGGGGACGCTGCAGGAATTGGCGGAGAGCCTGGAAAAACAAACGGGCCGATTACAATTTTTGGCGGGAATGTGGAAGCGGCCGGCGGTGTACGCGGCGCCGGGATCGGCGGAGGCAGCGGCGCGGCAGGGCAAAACATTACGATTCATGGAGGCAGAATAACAGCGAAAGCATACACTGCAGTTTTTGACAGCTCGGAGCAGGATGGAGATAATAGAGATGATAGAGGCGGCGGTGCTGGGATTGGCGGCGGACAGGGCGGAGACGGCAAACATATTACGATTACCGGAGGCACGGTACATGCGGAGGGTACACTTGTTTCAAGCTTTGAGGCCAGTGGCCAGCCAGCTCCCAGCGGTCCCGGTGGCGCCGGAATTGGCGGAGGCAGCGGGTCTGGCGGTACAGCTATTACGATTTTGGGCGGTACGGTTATTGCGACTGGTTCCGCAGCAGGTGCCGGAATTGGCGGCGGAGGCGGAGGCGGCGCTGAGGACGGCAAATGTTTTGGTTCAGATATTACAATTGAAGGTGGTGTTGTAACTGCTAAGGGAGGCGGCGCCGGGATTGGCGGCGGACAAGGAGGTGCTGGCACGAATATTAACATTTTCGGCGGTACGGTAACGGCGGAAAGTATAAAAGCAAACGGTAATGGCGGAGGCGGCGCCGGGATCGGCGGCGGTGTAAATGGAGCAGGTGAAAATATTAACATTCATGGTGGTACAGTTACCGCGAATGGCGGAACGGATGGCGGCGGCGCCGGGATTGGCGGTGGAGTGAACCAAATCGGAAAAAATATTTCCATCAGTGGCGGCACTATAATAGCAACAGGCGGCAGCGCAAGCTCAGGGGATGGCGGCGGCGCCGGAATTGGCAGTGGATCTGTACGGAGTTGGGACAGTACAGTAGCAAGCGGGATTAAAATAACAGGCGGCAGGATAGAAGCTGCCGGAGGCCTAGATGCAGCGGCAATCGGCGGAGGTAAAAATGCAGATGCCACTGATATTGAAATCAAAAATGCAATTGTGTTCGCTACAATAGATCCGCCCTTAAGCGGTGTGTCGCCAATTGGCGGCAGCCAAGGGAGCGGCAGTACATTTACACTGCAACCAGAGAACTGTATCATATTTGAAGGAAACAGCGGGAAGGTATTCGGCAATTTTACTTTTCGAAAAGAGTTTGGCAGCATAGAGATGCCATCGGATGGGGAGCTGGAAATTCCGGGTGGGGACAGCCTGACAATCACCGATCGCAGCGAGTGGGTGGTAAATAAGGGAAAAATCGTAAATCACGGAACGCTGCTATTAGAAAATAAGGAAAACTGTCTGCACATAGAGGAGAACGGGAAACTGGAAGGAGATGGAAACTTTTATTTTGCATTTTCAAATGGGAACTTTCCGGAAAGCGGAGCGTTATATCGGGTGTACAACGGCGAAAACCAGTCGGCAGAGATCAAGGACTATTTGACGGCGCAAACAGGGATCCAACAAGAATTTGGCGGTCAACGTTTTACGATTGATACAAGGGGTGGTATTTGTCTGCCGGATAAAATGAGGGATGCGAAGGAATATACCATCAAAGTCGGAGAAAGAAGTATTTCGTTTGCGATTCAGCCGGCGAAACTACATGCAGTCAGCGCCGTTCCGGTTTCGGAAAGCAGGATATATGACGGCAGCGACCAGATTTTGATCAAATCGGTAGAGGTTGCCGTTGTAATAAATGGCGATGAGGTAAGCGTAGATACCGGGCAGGTCGTCGGCATCCTTAAAAGCAGCGAGGCTGGCACCTATGATACAGTCATCCTGCGTGGAATGAAGCTGTCAGGGAAAGATAAAGATAATTATGATCTGCCGGAAAACAGTGATGATGCATTGGTTGAACAGCCGCAGGTACCGTTGGAAACAAATTTCCAGATCCTGCCAAAGGATCCTCAAACGCCTGAAAAGCCAGCTCCCGAGCCATCGGCACCATCCGGGTCCGAAGATCAAACGCCTGAAAAACCGGCTCCCGGGCCATCGACGTCAGCAGGGTCTGGCATTCCATCCCAAACCATCCCGCAGCCGACCGTCAAACTGCCTTACTTAGAAAGCAAACCATCTGTAAAGGGATGGACGCAGCTTCAGGCCCAGGCAGCCCGGGCAGTTTCTGGAGCGTCTTTGAAAATCAATATGAACGGGACTGCAAATCTCCCAAAAGAGATGCTGCAGCTGATCCAAAACAAGTATATCTGCCTGATTCTGCGTGTGGAAGACGGTATCGCCTGGGAGATATGCGGCCGGGATATTACATCTGACACACTGGAGGATATCGATGTTACGGTACGTTTCCAGGCTGGCAGCGGTCTGTCCGATGCAGCGGCGCTTCCATCCGATGCGGCGGGAAAGCCTGCCTACAGGCTTACAATGAAACATGACGGTGCATTTGGATGTCCGGTAACGCTCGCACTGCCGTTAGGGACTGAACATGCGGGAGTTTATGCGAATCTATACTGCACGGCAGGAGAGGACGGTGCGGCAGCTTATGACAGCTGTGCCGTTGCCGATACAGACGGCATCGTCCGGCTTTCCTTTACACAAGCCGCTGAATATGTGGTTGTTCTGGACAGCAAGTCCCATAAGATGCCGGAAGAAGTATGGTACGAGGCGCAGTTACAGGAGGATGGCAGCATACGGATTGCAGCAAGCGACGGCAGCGCTGTGGCAAATATGTTTGTAACCGCTGTGGACGGCATTGTTTATTATGCGGATGCGCAGGGGGTGGCTGCAAGGAACCAGATCGTAACCGCAGGCGGGCAGCGATATTTCGCAAAACAAAACGGCGCAATTGCCCGGAATGAATTTTGCCATACGAGGAAAGGCAGCCTGATTTACGCACAGGAAGACGGTACATTAGCTTCCAACCGTGTGGTCACATCCAATGGTAAGAAATATTATGCCAAAGGAAACTGCGCCCTTGCAAGAGACGGGTTTTTCGTTACTAAGAAAGGGAGCCTGATCTATGCGCTTGCTTCCGGCGAGCTGTATACAGGGCAGACTTTCCGCGCGGCAGGCAAGTTATATTACGCAAAGCCATCCGGCGCCCTTGCAAGGGACGGGTTTTACAATACCGTATCCGGAGATAAAATCTATGCGGCTCCATCCGGTGCATTAAAAGCCCAAAAATTATTCCGTGTAAAAGGAAAACTGTTTTACGCAGATAAAAAAGGCAGAGTGCTGAAAAACAGCTGGGTAAGCGTCGGCAGGAAGCAATACTACTGCAGCAAGGCTTACAAAGTAACAAAAACAAAAAAATAAAGCGCTGTATATGGCGCTTTACCATGGGTGCAGAAAGGAAAATGGATATGAATCAATCATGGAAGAAGAAAATCAGGAAGGGAATGACGGTTCTGCTGGCAGCGCTTCTGCTGTGCGGGGCCTGGAGCGTTCCAACAAGCGCACAGATAACAGGCGGCGGGCAGCAGGCAGAGGCAGCAGACAGGAAAGAAGTGCCTGCATGTACAGCAGGACAGCCAAAACAGGATACAGGGGATTTCGCAGAAGCAGCAAAAACGCAGAATGAAAACCTGCTTGCACTTACGGCGAAAACAGCGGGTTCAGCGAATACGCTCCAATCCGCAAAGCTGAATACATCCCAGTATTTGCTGATTTACCCTGCTGCTGACAAGAAATACCGTTGGAATACGAACGGTACCGGAAAAAATGCCTGCGTGCATCTGGATACGAACGGAGGGCACGACTGCACGATGAAAGTCAACCTTGAAACGTCATCGGGCGGCGTTTATTATTATAGCATAAAATACAGCGGCTCTGGCTACTACATTGATTCGGAACATGACGACGATAAGACAGGGCGCGTACTGCACAACGGAAAAAAAAGCAGGAATCAGGACAACCAGCTTTTCCGTTTTGTTCCGGTAAAGGATTCCAGAGGAAACGTAAAGAAGAATACGTATTACATCCTTTCCAAAAAAGGAGACAATAAAGGAAAGGAATTGTACATAGGGCTGGACGGAAATAAAGGGATTGAATTGAAGCGAAAAGTGGCCACTACATCTACCCCAATGGAGTGGGTAGTGGAAAACGCTACGGTAGCTGTTCCGGCCAAAGCGGAACAGCTGCCTGACAAAGACGGCAAGACCATCTGTATGATCTATCCACAGGGCTACAAGCGCGATATCAACGTCAGCAGCGATTCAAAATTAAACGGGGCCAAACTGCATCTTTGGCTCCATGGAACCAGTTCCAAGATAGACTGCCAATGGGACAGCAATTACAAGGCATACCGCTTAGGCGGCATGACGATCACTGAGCACAGCCTCGGTACAGTATGGGATATTAAGGACCGCAGCTACGCAGACGGCGCAGACATCCATTGCTGGAAAAAAATAGACGACAGCCTGAGCCAGTATTGGAGGTTTGTATCGTGCGGAAACGGAGTTTACCAGATCCAGAACGCCTATACGGGAAAATATGCAGCCCTGAAAGAAACAAAAGATGAGGACGGGGTGCAGCTTGTAACCAGCAGCAAACCGGCCAACTGGCAGGTGGATGTGATCAATGTGGAAAAGCAGAATGCCAAAGCCGTAAAGTGGATGTCAGAGCTGCCGGATCAAATCCTGCTGTCAGACATCAACATCCCGGCCTCCCATGATACAGGGACGGCATGGACCACGGCGTATGGACTGGATCTGAGTGATAAGGAGAGCATATCCATTTCCAAGTGCCAGCAGCTGTTTGTAGAGGAGCAGCTGAACGTGGGCGTGCGTGCCTTTGACGTGCGTGCGGATTCCTTTATAGACCATGACGATCCGGATATTGTCCACGGCAGCCAGATTGCCCAGTGCCGCAAGCAGGATTATTCAAAATTGAGCCTGAAGGATGTGTTTCAGAAAACGACCGATTTTCTGAAGGCAAATCCAAGTGAAACAGTAATCTTTAAGATCAACCATCAGGGCAGCGGCAAGGTGGAAGACGTAGCCAAATCCGTAGACAATTTTATCCAGAACAAAGATTTCCCGATTTATAAGCCGGATACATTTGCCGTTCCGTCTCTGGGCCAAGTCCGTGGGAAAATTGTCCTTATGAGGGGATTTTCCTTTGGCAGCTACAAGCCTGTGAGCAAAACGTCCTATTTTGGGATCGATATGGCCGGATGGGGCGGGGATTACGATAAGATCCCAGGAGCACGCCAGATCTATGACAATGATGGCTGTAAGGTATGGGTTCAGGATGCATATACTGTAAATACGACAGAAAAGCGCAGCCATTTCGAGAAGACGATTGAACAGGCGGCCAGCGGAGAGATTCCTGAAGGGGCCTACATCTTGAATTTTACTAGCTGCACGAATCCGACAGTTATTATCAACAACGCCAGAAATATGACGTCATGGTTCCTTAGCCGGAATGCCCGCGCATACCGGGAAGGCAAACGGGTAGGAATTGTGCTGATGGACTATATAGACGCCAAGATGGCGCTCGCGATTTACAGCAATCAGCCGGCATAAGAAAGCGGAAACTACGAAGCGGCATCAATGCGAAGCTGAATAGCAGAAAAAATACAGTCTGAAAGTGCCAATAATATTTCAGGCTGTATTTTTGCCTGCGATCCGGAAAAAATGACACTGGTCTTTGACGGGGGAAGCAATAAAAACAATTGCGTTTTATCAGCTTCCCAAAATCTTGTATGCCGATAGCGACTCTTCTTGCCATTTCATCACCCCCTGAATGATTTCGGAGTATTTATTCCGGCAAATCCATATCCGCCAGAGATTGCTTCATGAGACACACCTTGGGCGGACTGGGGCAACGCTGCGGTGCATGATAGCTTGTAATGATCAGGCGTCTGAAAGCCGTAAAAATGGAAATTTACAAATAATCACTGGCATCTTTATCAGTAAGGCTATATGTTTGCATGATAATTGATTTTATTTCATCCTCTTTGCGCCCAAAATCCCGTAGTATACTTACAGCGCCCCGAATGCCTTTTTCCATGCCTTTTTCCATACCTTTTTCCATGCCTTTTTCCATGCCTTTTTCCATGCCTTTTTCCATACCGCTTTTCATGCCTTTTTCTAAAGCGTTTTGTTCTCTTAAGAGTATCTGAGGTTCAATGATTGGTTTCACAATCTCCAGTAATTCTTCACTCATACTAGCATCTCCCATCCATTCTTTTAAAATCTGCATATTTGCCCTGAATGCTACTTCAAGAATAGCTTCTGCATATTCCCTGTCCATTTTTCCAGTGAGTTGCCGCATATGTTCCAATAGGTTTTGTAAATCCCGTTTTTCCAGTTTTCCTGACAAAGCCCTGAGCCAGACATGCAGTTCGGGCTTTAGTTCTTTTGTAACGACAATCTGGGCTGGAAATAGTATATTGCCCGTGATGTAATAGATTCCTTTAAAGGGAGTTGATATCTGATAACCGTGTTCCTGAAAATACGCAAACAGGCCGGACGGTTTATTATCACGGACAAATGTCATGGTTATCTCGTTTTCAGCAACGGCATCAACCGTTTTGCCGTAGGCTTTATACAGGCAGGCATAGCCTTCTACTTTGAAAAAGACGTCTATGTTCAGGCTGTCAGCAGGGTCTTTGTATTCTATAATGTTATGTCCCCTGAAAATGCAGCCGATTTCGTTGCTGATGGATATGTCTGTCTGGTTTTTCGTGATCAGCAGGTCTATGGTCAGCGGTTTTACGTTCAGGTTATATTCCCTGTCAAATCTCAGGCTGTCCCGGCAGTCAGCCATTTCCAAATTCATGGCGGCAATAAATGCCGGGTGCCACTGTATTTTTGTATCAATCATATGAAAACTCCTTTATCGTATATCAATTATAGCATATGTTTTGTGATATTACAAATATTATAGCAGATCTGTAACGTTGACCGGTCTGTCCGGAAAGACTATAATAGAACCGGAAATACATATTATAGATAACAGGAAACGGACGGTAGGAATACGATGAAAAAAATATTGCTGATTGAAGACGACAGGGACTTGAATGCAGGGCTGTCCTATGATCTGGAAATGGAGCATTATAAAGTCCGCGCTGCCTTTACACTGGGGGAAGGCATCCGGCTTCTGGCAGAAGAACCCGCAGACCTGATTCTGCTGGACGGAAATCTGCCGGACGGTGACGGATTTGATTTTTGCAGGGCAGTGAAAGCAGAGCAGGATATTCCGGTTATTTTTCTGACAGCAAGGGATCTGGACCAGGATGAAATGCGCGGATTTGACTGCGGAGCAGATGACTACATAACAAAACCTTTTAAAATGCCGATTCTGCACCGCAGAATCCAGGCTGCGCTGCGCAAGTCCGGCGCAAAGGAGACAGACGGCCGTTACGATGACGGATTTTTAAAAATTGATTTTGACAGTCTGACAGCAGAACGGGACGGTGAACCGCTTGCCCTGACGCAGACCGAGTACAGGATCCTGCGGCTGCTGACCGCAAATGCAGACAAAGTCATGACCAAGCGGCTGCTGCTGGAAAAAATATGGGATAACAGCGGGAATTTTGTCGACGAACATGCGGTTGCGGTCAATATCAACCGCCTGCGGAAAAAATTAGAATCCGGCGGGCACACCTATATTAAAACCTTGTATGGAATGGGCTACCAGTGGAACGGTGGAAAAAAATAAACAAAAAGACCATGTACCGCTGTCAGCTTCCCGCATAGAAAGGCAGGAATAAAAAAGAATGGAGAAACTACTATTAGCAGCCTCTGTGCTGCTGTTGCTTCTAAGCGCCGGCATTGCAGTATCTGTCAGAAACAGCCTGGTGTACTACACGGACAGCTTTATGGACAGCCTGGATGCCATGCTGGCCGGAAAAAGCAGCATCAGCTTTGCCGTCAGCCAGGAAACGCTGATCGGAAAAATCCAGATGAAGATGTGCCAGCTTCAAGAGGTCATCGAACAGAAATCAAAAGAAAACCTGCATCAGAAAGAACTTTTGGAATCCATGATTTCCGATGTCTCCCATCAGGTAAAAACCCCGGTCGCCAGTCTTCGGATGTACCACAGCCTTTTGGAACGCGATGGGCTGTCCAGGGAAAAGCGGGCGGAATTTTTACATGCAGCAGAACGGCAGACCGATAAGCTGGAATTTTTCATGAACAGCATGATCCGCATGTCCCGGCTGGAAACAGGGATTGTAAAAGTGCAGCCGTCAAAAAATTCCATATACGAGCTGCTGGCGCAGGCAGTCTGCGACGTGGCTGTAAAGGCGGAGGAAAAAAAGATCAGGATCACGGCAGACTGCGGCGAAGGTCTGGAGGCGTATTTTGACCGGAAATGGACGGTGGAGGCGGTTTTTAATCTGCTGGACAACGCGGTAAAATATACACAGACCGGCGGGAGGCTGGAGATCGCGGCTGGGAAAACGGATTTTTTTGTGAGTATCCGTATTAAGGATAACGGAAAGGGGATTGCGGAAGACCGGATTCCGAAAATCTTCCAGCGGTTTTACCGGGAACCGGAGCTGGCGGATACGGAAGGCGTGGGGCTGGGGCTGTATCTGGCACGGGAGATTGTGATGAAGCAGAATGGGTTTTTGGAAGTACGGTCTGAACCGGGGGTTGGGACAGAAGTGTGTGTGAATCTGCCTATGGAAGAGTGGGCAGGCGGAAGTATGAAAAGTTCCTAACCGGGATAAACCAGAAAAGAAATGCTTTTGACATTGTGTTGAGTTTTTTTAGTGGCTATGCGGACGCCGGATGAGGGGGAAAGGGCCTGGCTTCCGG
>CANOET010000083.1 GCA_947564835.1 uncultured Eubacterium sp.
GCGGACGACTCTGCGGGCTGGGGACCGGGGAGTCGTCCGCTTAGCCACATCCCCAGGCCACTCAAAGTGTTTCTTTTCTGGTTCATCCAGGCTAGGACAGTTCTTCCAGGTATTCTTCCAGGCTAATACCGCGCTCGTAAATTTCCTGTGCGGCTTCCTTCCCTACATAACGGTAATGCCACGGCTCATAGATAATCCCGGTCAATTTGCTTTTATCTTGCGGATAACGCAGGATAAATCCATATTTCCAGCTGTTTTCCATCAGCCATTGCTGCACCGGCGTATCCTGCTGGGTGGCATCCAGAATCTGGTGGCGGCTGTCTACCAGATCTACTGCAAGGCCGGCCTGATGTTCGCTTGTACCAGGGCGCGCCACGGAGGTTCCGGCCTTGGCTTTTGCTTCCTTTTTGGAATATCCCTGGGCAATCAGCTCATCCATCCGTTCCTGGAACAATGACTCCTGCTTTTCCTGCGAGCGGTAGGAAGAACAGATCAAAGGCTGGCAGCCGGCTTCGCGGCAGGCGTCCATCATCTCTATGAGCGCCGGATAGCAGCGGCTGTCGATGGCGTGGCCGTTCGGCAGGCTGGTCAGGCTGATACGGTAATCTTCAGGAAGCGGATTCCAAGGATTTACAAGGATCAGGTTCCAGTCGCTGGAAAGCTGAGTAAAGTGTCCGGCTTCGGCATCATCGGTGGTGGTATCCAGCAGCTGCTCTGTCGGCAGGCGTTCCGGAACAGCCTGGAGCCTGCTGTCTTCGTTAGCAGAAAATTGCGGCCTGCTGTCTGCATACGAATAAGAAATCTGTTCATCTGTCGTGGAACCGTCTGTATAAATGGTTTGCTCATCTGTGTTCGTAAATAGCTCCGGTTTTTGCATCTCATATTCGCCGTATTGGGACTGGCGGTTTGCTGCCGGGTTATCTGCATCGGCTGGGTTGGCTGTTTCACCTGCTTCCGTTTGCATCCGGCTGTCTCTCTGTGCGGAAATTTGCGGCTGTCCGTCTTCCTGGGCAGATGCCTGTGCTTCACTGGTTTGGCCGCCGTTTGCGGCAGCGCTGCCGGATAGCGGCTGGCTGCCTTGGGACTGGCCGGAGGACAGCGTGCCGCCTGATGCAGAATCAGCAGAGGATGACGGGTCTTCGGAGACGGAGTTATTGGATAAATGTTTAGAATCTGCCGCCTGGGCGGAATCTTTGCGGGACGGCGTCTGGCCTGCAGTTTCTGTATCCGCGGGAAGGCGGGGTTGTTTTTTAGCTGCATACTGCCAGAAACCGGTTTGCGGTTTGGACAGGTTCCATTCAGACGGAACGAGCAGCGCCAGGGTAAAGACGGATGTGCAGAGTACACATTTGGTGCAGAGCTGGCAGAGACGTTTTGATTTTGCCCGGGAAGTGGTTTTTCTGTGTTTTCGGGCAGGAGATGTATATTTGGAATGATTCTTTTTTGTATGCATTGGGTGACCTCACTTTCCATGGTGGGGGTGTCTGTGCGGGACATCCCATATAGTTATCGGAGAATTTGGGATATTTATGATATCAGAATAGATAGAAAAAGCATTATTTTGGCAACATTTTGGGGGATTTTGGAAAATTTTAGGCGCTTAGAAGTGATTTTTTGCGCAAAATGGCAAGATTTTGACTCGGGCGACAGAATTGACATTGTGTTGCGTTTTTTGGCTTTCCGATAGAGATTGATTGGCCAGGGGATGTGGCTCACCGGACGACTCTGCGGGCTGCGGCCAGGGGACGCGCTGGGAAGACACACCTTGGGCGGACTGGGGCAACGCTGCGGTGAACTAATCGCTAACTGCGACTAAGACAGTCGGGGTGAACCGGATGAGCCGGATTTTGGAGCGGGGGGGGGTAAAATAGCCTCTGGTCCTGCCCTGCAGGCTGATGGAATGTCCAGAGAGGAAGACCTGCCGGATGGTACGGATCTAAATGCTGTGCAAAAGAATGGGGCGGATGGAAAGGCCAGCCGCGAAGCATCTGGGGAAGCTGGAAAAAGTGAAGTATTGCTGCTGGAGGGATATACGTTTGACAGTTCCAAAGATTGGGATGAGAAAAGCTGGAATGAGATTGGGCTTACGACGGAAGCTACTCCGGCTGTTGGAACAACACTTGTTATGGATGTATTAATTCCGGGCAGCCAGGCGCCTGGGTATCAGGGTATTTTGAAGGTATCTGCAGCAATGAAGACAGGCGATAACTGGAATTTTGTGCAGTCGAACAGTATATTGGATTTAGTTGCATCTGATTTTCAGGAAACGGTTACGCTGAATGGAAGCAACTATTATAAAAAGAACATCCGCATTTCCTTTGGGGAAAGTGTGGGCGCGAATGTAGGCGAAGGCGAGACATGGAACAGTGCTGTGCCGTTTGATACAGCAGTGACAGGTGCGGTAAAGCAGGTGCAGGTGCGCTTTGCAGGCTATCAGTGTGATTATAGCGGTGATATTGGTATTTTAAATGCAAAACTGGAAAACACCGAAGGCACAGCGCCGGATGATCCGGGAGACAGTACCGATCCTGCGGGCGGAAAAGAGTGGGATTTTGAAGATGGTATCGGCGGATGGGAGAATGCCGGATGGAATTATCAGTATGATGGGAATAATCCTGTCGTCGCTGCGGATCAGGGAAAACTGAAAGTCACGGTGGATTACAGTAAAAATAAAGATACAGACTGGAGCCAGACCGGAATCCATGAATGGGGAGAGGTCTGCCTGAAAGGGACTACGCAGACAACGTTTGATTTTTATTATAATCCGGCAAAGCTGGACGGGGATTTTAAGTTTAAGCAGACCTTCCAGTATCAGGACGGAGAGAAGTATGTCAGCATCGCGGAAGTGGATACGGCGATGGATAAAAGCAGTGCGGTGGATGCGGAAAATGGCTTGAAAAAAGTGCAGGTGACGCTGCGTTTTGATGAAGTGACGCAGGATACATGCTGGAATGTGGTGCTTTTGATCATAGGATCTAAGACCTCGTACAGCGGAGATGTGTACATAGATCAGTTAAAGATATCTAAGGGTGATCCGGTGGATGACGGGCTGATTGATGTGGTTTTGCAGGGGACGGATGCGACCGGGACGGTTTCGGCGCAGAACGGGCAGCTGGCGGTGTATCAAAAAGACGGTGCGCAGGTGCAGGTTCCGCTGGCGGATACGGTTTCTTTGGTAGATAAGGATGCGGATACGGATACGGCGGCGCTTTATGCGTATTTGAAGGCTGTGGGTGAATCGGACAGTGTGATTTACGGCCATCAGAATGATACCTGGCATCATGCGGGCAGCCTGCCGGACTCGGAATCGGATACGAAAGATGTGACAGGCTCTGTTGCCGGCGTGATTGGCATTGACGCACTGTCTTTGACGGGCGCTGAATATTCTGCTTCGCGGTATAATGCGGAAATCGGCGGGACGATACCGGAAACGGCTGCGGGAAATGTAAAAGCGGCGGCGGAGCTGACGAACCGGAATATCGAGCAGGGTGCGATTATTACGCTGTCGGAGCATATGCCGAATTTTTCGGTGGTACCGGAGCGGGAAGGGTATGACCCGGAAACGGAGCCGCAGTATGCGAAATATGATTTCAGCGGTTATACGCCGGGGACGCTGACGGGGGATTGTATGAATGAGATCCTTCCGGGCGGATTATATCATGAAAAATATAATGCGTATCTGGATATGATTGCGGATTTTGCGTCCCAGGTGCATGGGCCGGTGCTGTTTCGGCCGTTCCATGAAAATACCGGAAGCTGGTTCTGGTGGGGCGCGGCGTTCTGCCAGCCGCCTACGTACCGGAATGTGTGGAAATATACGGTAGAATATCTGCGGGATACGAAAAAGATCCACAACCTGCTTTATGTGTATGGGCCGGGCAGTGAGGCTGCGACGCTGGAGGAGTACGGTGAGCGTTATCCGGGCGACGATTATGTGGACATGGTTGGTTTTGATATGTATAACAGTTCGCCGACAGAGGATAATGAGTCTAAATGGTTCGTGGATTTTAAAAAAGAACTGAAATTGGTGGAAGATTTCGCAAAAGCGCATGGCAAGCTGATTGCGGTAACGGAAACGGGTGTTGCAAACGGTGATAAAGCGTTGTTTACCAAGGATAATGCGCATAAAGAGTGGTATCAGGCGATGCTGGACGCAGTATCGGCTTCGGATGCGTCTTATTTCCTGCTGTGGGCAAACTTTGGCGCGGATGGGTCTTTTTATACGCCGTATGTAAACAAGTCAGTGCAGACCGGGCAGGGGACACAGCTGCATGGACATGAGCTGCTGCAGTATTTTTATGACTTTTTCTGCGATGGCCGCAGTATTTTCGCAGCAAATCAAACGAATCTGATCAATAATCTGGAAAATCAGATCCAGACAGCTGTAAGGCCGACCTCGGATGACGCTGGCGGCTATCTGATAGCCCCGGTTTCCGGCAGGCGCATGCTCGAACCTACGACGGTAAAGGCAAAGGTCCATAACCTGCCGGAGGGAGGCAGCGTGACGGTGGTCCTGCACGGAAAAGACAAGGATGTAACGCTGGAGGCTGTGAAAGCGGATGTATATTATGAGGCGGCTGTTACAGCGGATGTGCTGGCATCGCTCGGGGAACATGTAGGGACGGTTGATTTATGCATTAACGGCGAGGTTATGGATACGGTAGAAGCGTTGTTTAATGTGCAGCCGCCAGAAGAAGATCCGTATGAAATTGACGGATTTGAAAATTATTTGGGCGTGGATTCTATGCTAAACAGCGCATGGGCAACGAACAAAGCGACAGGCAACCAGATTACGCTCAGCCTGAATACGAATAAGGACCAGGTATTTGACGGCGAGTATTCCATGAAGTTTGCATATGACGAGACAGCAGACGGATGGGCAGGCGCGACGATTTCCAAAGAGGTGGACTGGTCAGACTGCGATGCACTGCAGTTTTATACGATTCCGGATGGAAAAAATCAGAAGGTCGTTATTCAGCTTACCGCAAACGATAAAATATATGAAGTGTATTTAAATCTTTATGAAGCATATGCAGGAAAAACAACGCCGTTATTGGTAACAATTCCATTCGCGGATTTTTGCGAGAGGGACGCAGAAGGAAGCCCGAAGGGAGGGCTTGTCCAGGATTGTGCAAAGGTGACTTCTTTCGGCCTTTGGGTGAATGCGATTGCAGATTCTTTGGCAATCACGGACGGAAGGGTCAGCGGAGTGATTTATTATGACAAGATTACAGCGTTAAAAAGCGGACTGACACAGGCAACCTTCCAGGACCCGAAAGATCTAGTCCAGGATTCGGGGACCGACGAAACCCCGGCAACCGACGAAAAGCCAGGGACCGATGAAAACCCAGGAACCGACGAAACCCCGGGAACCGATACAAAGCCAGGCAGCAGCTCCGGCAGCAGCGGACCATGGTTTTATCCGGCAGGAAATACGAATCCGTCAACCTCAACAGGCACAAAACCAGATACCAGCCAGAAACCAGAGCCGGAAACAAATCCGCAGCCACAGCCAGGCCAGAGCCAGAATCCGGGCCAGACGGAGCCGGATACCGGTGATTTGCAGCAGCCGGATGAGCAGCCGCAGGTAAAGGCCGGCGATAACATCCAATCCGGGGATGAGATTTACGAGGTAATATCCGCTGCGGACGGAAAGCGGGAAATTGCTTATAGCGGTGTGGCAAAAAGGAAACAGACTGTAAGCATTCCATCCAGTGTAACGATTCGCGGAGTGGTATATACGGTTACGGAAATTGCAGACAATGCATTTGACGGTGATCAGAAGATGACAGGGGTAGAGATCCCGGTTACCGTCCGCAAGATCGGTAATTCTGCGTTTCAGAATTGTACAAAGCTAAAGAGCGTAACCATACCGGAAAATGTCAAAACCATCGGAAAAAAAGCGTTCTGCGGATGTAAATCCCTGCGTTCCGTTACGTTCAGCGGCAGACAGGTTACAACGATTGGGCAAAAGGCATTTATGAATAATACAAACCTGAAAAAAATTGTCCTTCCGGCATCTATAAAGATCATCCGTAAGCATGCATTTTACAGCTGTAAAAAATTAAAGGCCGTTCAGATCAAATCCGTAAAGATTACGACGATCGGCAAAAATGCTTTCCGTGGTGTTTCCAAAAGTACGTTGATCAAAGTACCTGCCGCAAAGAAGGCGGCATATCAAAAGCTGCTGAAAAAATCCGGATATACCGGAAAAATCCAATAAACAGCAAAATTTTCATTCCAGGCGACAGAATTGACATTGTGTTGCGTTTTTTGGTTTCCCGAAAGATCTTGGTTAGCCAGGGGATGTGGCTAACCGGACGACTCTGCGGGATGCGGCCAGGGGACGC
Organism: uncultured Eubacterium sp.; assembly: GCA_947564835.1. Lineage (GTDB taxonomy): Bacteria > Bacillota > Clostridia > Lachnospirales > Lachnospiraceae > Eubacterium_J. Next base: position 6,351 of record CANOET010000083.1, read on the forward strand.
GCCGGGAGAGTCTGGTTATAGGCAAGATTTACAACACCTGAATTTGCTTTTCATGTAAAGCCGGTGAAAACCAGCCGGATGAGGGGGAAAGGGCCTGGATTCCGGCGACGTTGGAAGAATGTTTAGAAGCCCTTGGTATTCTGCTCGTTAAAGCAGGGGCGGAGCCCAGCGGCGCCTTTAGCTTCTGGCGTCTGGCTCATCCAGGTTAGGATAAAGGCGTGCGATAAGAAGAGTATGCACCAAGCGTCACAGACTCCGCATAAATATGCAGCGGCAGCTGAATCACAGTCCCGTTTTCTTCTTTCAGCTGAATCAGATAAGAGGCTTCAAAGCTGCTGCTTTTATCATACAAAGAGAGATAGGGATGAACGATATTCACCTTTTGCGCATTTGCCGGCAATTCAAAATAATCCTCTAAAAACGCGGCAACCGAGCTGGCAAACGCATCCAGCTCCGGTTCACAGCCGGTGGAGGCCATCATCTGGATCCGTTCGGTGCAGATCGACAAAGAAACTGCTTTTCCGGTCTTATCATCCATGCGCAGCGAGATCCAGTATCCGGAATCAAACGTAACGGAACAAAGCCATACCACTGCGGTTGCAATATCACTGGATTCTTCAGAGGCGGGGCCGCTTTCTGCCTCTGCTTTGGTTTCCGCGGCAGATCCGCCGGATTGGGCGCTGCCTGCAATGTTGATATCGTCAGATAAACGGTTCTCAGACTCGATGGCCAGCTGCAGGGAAGAGGTGTAATTGGATATGTGGCTCTTTGCATCGGCGCTTACAATATTGTATTCCGACAGTTTTTCAATCAGGTCAGCCGCTGCTGTGTGGATTTCTTCGTTGGTCCGTTTGCTGCCTGTGGACGGGTAGTCTACGAAATAGTGGGGGCCGCAAAGTAGGCGCAGCGTATCGTATAAGCTCGTGCTGTAGGCCAGCTCCGGCGGGTCCATAGCGGTATGCTCAATTTTTGCAAAGATCTGGCGGTCCTGATACGTATTCAGGGCAGACGGCAGTAAAAAACTGGCGGCGCACACAGCCAGCGTCAGCGCCAGATAAAAACAGGTAATCAAAAATTTTTTCATGCCCGGCCTCCTTTCAGATTTACGGTCACAATTGTGCCTTGCCCTTCTTCGCTTTGAAATGCAATCGTGCCATTGTGCAGCCTGGCGATTTCGGCGCAGAGCGTCAGCCCAAGCCCCGCGCCACCCTGTGCCCGCGCACGTGCTTTATCCACACGGTAAAAAGCCTCCGTGATATGCGAAAGCGCCGCCTGGGGCATGCCCTGGCCGTTATCGGCTACTTTCACTTGGCAGCCGTCTTCCGTCATGGTGCAGCTGACGCTGATGCGGCCTTTGTCCTCCCTGCCGGCCAGCGCTTTTCTGGCGTTTTCAATCAGGTTCACAAGCAGGGAGCCAAAAAAATCAGGATCCAGCATACAGTATCCGTCTTCACAGGTACATACAAGCGAAATTTCCTCCCGCGCAAGCACCGGCTTTAAATGTGTCACAAGATCCGTGATCGTTTCCGCCGGAGATGCCTTTGCAAGGGAAAAGGATTCATTCTGGGACACAAAAATATCAAGCAGCTTTAAGGAAAGGTGTTCCAGCCGTTTCCCTTCAGAAAAAATATATTTGGCGGCGTCCAGTTCATCCTCCCTGGATAATGTCTGGCTTCTTAACAGATCCGCATAGCCGATAATCGAAGTCATCGGCGTTTTCAGCTCGTGGGTAAAATTGCCGATAAACTGGTTCTGGCGTTCCATCGAAAGCTGCAGCTGCTCGATACTGCCCTGCAGATGGTCAGCCATCAGATCAAAATCCCTGGAAACCGCGCCGATCTCATCGTTGCTGCGAATCTGGCTGCGGTAGTCGTAATTGCCGCAGGCAATCTCTCTGGAAGCCTTGGATAACCGTGCCAGCGGCCTTGTCAGAAAATACGCAAGGATATAAGAAAGGCATGCGCAGGCACAGACGAGGACGATAAAAATCTGCTGATAAAGCTCCTGCTGCTGGGAACGTGTTTCATAAATAGACGTAATATCATAGGCGGCATCCAGATAATAGATTTCTTTACCGACAAAAAAAGAACCGGAAAGCTGCAGGTAATATCCGGATTCCGGCGCGGAAATTACAGTGCAGGCAAGATGGGAAGAGTCCGTCTGCCCGGAAAGGTCTTTCAGATACGCCGCGGCCGTCCCCTTGGAATACAGCGTTTCGTTTTGAGAATGAAGCTGCAGCGCCGCACTGAAAGCATCCTGTGAGGAAAGCTGTTCCAGTATTTTGGAAAGGTCCTTTTCATCATCCCATTCCTCCATATTATTCACGATCTGCAGCGTATTTAAAATCATACGGTAAGAATTTTGCGCAGCCGCTTTTTCCTGCCGCAGCGAGGTGTGAAAAGGAATAGAAACAAGGGCGCTGCCTCCGGCGCCGAAAAAAAGGGCCATCAGAATAATCATACAGCACGTGGCTTTGGCACGGAACTTCATACCTTTACCTCAAGGCGGTAACCGACCTTATTGACCGCCAGCAGCTCTTTTTCCAAATGCGCTTTCCGCCGCAGGCGCTGGATATGCAGATCCACGGTTTTGCTGCCATAGACAAATTCCTTTTCCCAAATGCGCTCATAGATCGTCTCGCGGTATAACGCCGTGTTTGGATTCTGTACAAACAGCAGCAAAAGCTCATATTCCTTCGGCGTCAGGGCAATCTCAGCCCCATCCCGCGTGACTTTTCTCGACCGGGTATCAATGACAAGCCCGGCGGCCTCGATGGTTTCCTGGGTCTTATGATAACGCCGCAGCACGACATCAATGCGCGCCAGCAGCTCGATAATTTCAAATGGCTTTACAATATAGTCCTCGGCGCCCATACGCAGGCCCTTTACTTTATCGGTCACCGAATTTTTAGCCGTAATAAAGATCACAGGTATGCCAAGCGGGCGGATATATTCCATCAGTTCAAAGCCGTCAATATCCGGGAGCATAATATCTAACAGAACAAGGTCATAGCTGCCCGTTTCGATCAGGTCGGCAGCCTGTGTGCCGTTAAAAGCGCAGTCGCACACATATCCGGCGTTTTTTAAGCTCAGCCGGATCAGGTTGGAGATTGGTTTTTCGTCTTCTGCGATCAGTATATGAATCAAAGTAAATTCCTCCGGAGTGAAGTTTTTGTGCAGATTCTGCGCCTATACTTTACTATGGAAAAGCATCAAAACGGCAAATGCCGGGCAGGATGTATGTTTTCTGTATGAATCAAAGGGTGCATAGCGGAAAATCCTGCACCCTTTGCGAATGACTGCTGTTTTGTTTTATTCATTGATTTTGTCCAGCTTTGTAAAATTTACACTGGATGCGGATAAGATCACTTTTAATTCGAGATACCTTTTATACATCATGTTATAAGTATCCATGTCATTATGTTCTTTTGATGACAGCATCCAGTCTTGTAATCTGGAAAATTCTACAACAGAATCTCTGATAATGTCTGCCTGGCTTGGCATGAGACCACCTCCTGGTTAGTAGGTACATTGTTGGATTGGTTTCAATATAACATAATCTGGGCGTAAAGTCTATAGGTTTTCGGGGGACTATTTATTGGTGTTCGTGTGTTTCTTCCGGGGAAATTAAAAAAACACTTTTCTTATGAGAAAAGATGTGTTATACTACCACCTGAACTTATCCAGGCAAGGATTCCGGGATATGCAGGGATGCTGCCTGGTTTTGGCAAAGGAAATCGAAAGGAGAATCTATTTATGAAACACATTAAAACTTTAAATACCAAAAAATTGCAGAATACTGTAAAAAAAGGCGGCTGCGGCGAATGCCAGACATCCTGCCAGTCTGCCTGCAAGACCTCTTGTACCGTAGGAAATCAGACCTGCGAACAGAGCAAATAGGGGAAAGAAGCTGTCAGGGAGCGTGTTTAAAAATTTATTTCCAGGGAATGTTTTCCGGAAATGGATTTTTAAACACGCTCTGAGAACTTGTATAGCTAATTATGGGTGAATGTGAAAAGACCGTCCGCAGCGCGTGCGGTCATTTGTGCGTCTTATTTTCCGGGCGCAGAACGAAGGAGGATTGATCAGGGGTTGAAGCATCAGGTCCATCAGTATAAAAACAACGGCTATAATATTGTTCTGGATGTTAACAGCGGGGCGGTTCATGTCGTGGATGATGTTGTGTATGATGTGCTTGCGCAATATGAGTCCGGTACAAAAGAAGAAATCACAGCGCGGCTGTCGGCGCAGTATCCCCCTGCGGAAATCGCAGAAGCGTATGACGAATTGACGCAATTAAAAGAAGCGGGTGAATTGTTTACTACGGATGAATATCAGGATACCGTTTTTGATTTTAAAAACCGGCCGACGGTTGTGAAGGCGCTTTGCCTGCATATTGCGCATGACTGTAACCTGGCCTGCCGGTATTGCTTTGCGCAGGAAGGGGAATATCACGGAAGGCGTGCGCTGATGAGCTTTGAGGTCGGTAAAGCGGCGCTGGATTTTCTGATTGCCAATTCCGGCAGCCGCAGAAATCTGGAAGTGGATTTTTTCGGCGGAGAACCGACACTGAACCTGGATGTGGTAAAGGAGCTGGTGAAATACGGCAGGGAGCAGGAGAAGCTTCATCAGAAAAATTTCCGGTTTACGTTAACGACAAACGGGGTTTTGCTCAACGAGGAGATTATGGAATTTGCCAACCGGGAAATGGCAAATGTAGTGCTGAGCATTGACGGCAGGAAAGAAACCAATGACCGGATGCGCCCGTTCCGCAGCGGCGCCGGAAGCTATGACCTGATTGTGCCGAAGTTCCAGCAGTTTGCAAAAAGCAGGAACCAGCAGCGGTATTATGTCAGAGGTACGTTTACGCGCCACAATCTGGATTTTTCCAAAGATGTGCTGCATCTGGCGGATCTGGGGTTTGAGCAGATTTCCGTAGAGCCGGTGGTGGCGCAGGAAACAGATGACTATGCGATCCGTGAAGAAGACCTGCCGCAGCTGTTTGAGGAATATGACACGCTGGCAAAGGAAATGGTCCGGCGGGAAAAAGAAGGCCGCGGCTTTCAGTTTTTCCATTTTATGATTGACTTAGAAGGCGGGCCGTGCGTGGCAAAGCGCTTATCCGGCTGCGGTTCCGGAACGGAATATCTGGCTGTGACGCCTTGGGGGGATTTGTATCCGTGCCATCAGTTTGTCGGAAATGAACAATTTTTGATGGGAAATGTCATGGAGTATGCTTCGGGAAATGAGAAAGAAGCGGTGACGAATACAAAGGTCCGGGATCTGTTTAAGAGCTGCAATGTTTATGCAAAAGAAAAGTGCAGGGATTGTTTTGCAAGGTTTTACTGCAGCGGCGGCTGCGCGGCGAACGCCTATAATTTTCACGGTGATATTCAAGGAGTTTATGAGATCGGCTGCGCCCTGCAGAAAAAAAGGGTCGAGTGCGCGATTATGATCAAAGCGGCTTTGGCACAAGATTAACAGGAGTTAAGGAAGGGATAAAAGAATGAAAAAAGGAAAAGGCATTGCAATACTTTGTATTGTTTTGGCTTGTATACTTGGACTGGGATATTATGCGTCGATCATCCTGTCTTCCACGGGACGCGGGGAGAACCAGAACATTACGTTAGGGCTGGACTTAGCGGGCGGCGTCAGCATTACGTATCAGATTGTGGATGAAGATGCGACGGCGGAGCAGATCTCTGACACGGTGTACAAGCTGCAGCGGCGTGTGGAGGATTACAGTACGGAGGCTACGGTAACCAAGGAAGGCAACGACCGGATTACCGTTGCGATCCCTGGTGTGACGGATGCCAATGAAATCCTCGAAGACCTCGGTACGCCGGGTTCGCTGGAATTTCAGGATCCGGACGGCAATGTCGTGCTGACCGGCGATGATGTGGAAAATGCAACTGCCAGATACGTGACGCAGAACGGAAAAAACAATGCGATTGTAGAGCTTAAGTTTAACGATGAGGCAGCGGAAACATTTGCCGAACTGACGGGCGCGAATATCGATAAAATCATTCCGATCGTTTATGACGGAGAAATTATCAGCAGTCCGCAGGTTACACAAAAGATTTCCGGCGGTACGGCGTCCATTGAAAATATGGAGTCCTTCCAGGCAGCCGAGACACTGGCATCCCAGATCCGCATCGGTTCGCTGTCACTGGAGCTGGAGGAGCTGACCTCCCAGGTCGTCGGCGCCTCTTTGGGGCAGGAAGCCATTTCCACAGCGCTGACAGCCGCGGCTATCGGCCTGGCGCTGATTATCGTATTTTTAATTGCGTTTTACTGGATTGCCGGTGTAGCGACCTCGCTCGGGCTGCTGGTATACGCGACCGCGGTCGTTGCGGCTGTCTATCTGTTTGAAATAACACTGACACTGCCCGGCATTGCGGGTATTATCCTGGGCATTGGCATGGCTGTAGATGCGAATGTGGTCATCAATGCGCGTATCAAAGAAGAGCTGGCTCTGGGAAAATCTACAGGCGCGGCGATTAAGACCGGCTATCAGAAAGCATTGTCCGCGATTATCGACGGAAATGTTACGACACTGATTGCGGCGGCAGTGCTGGCTGCCAAAGGCTCCGGTACGGTCAAAGGCTTTGCGTATACTCTGGCGATCGGTATTATTTTATCCATGATCACGGCGCTTATAGTTACACGATATTCCATGTATGCCATCCATGCAATCGGATTTAAGGATGTAAAATATTACGGAGCAGCGAAAGAACACAAGGTTGTGGACTTTATATCCAGACGCTACGTATTCTTTCTCGTATCTGTGGCGCTGGTTGCGGCCGGATTTATCGCAGAAGGCGTCAATTCCGCACGCGGGAAAGGCGCGTTTAACTATAGTCTGGAATTTGTAGGCGGTACTTCTACCACTGTAGATTTGGGGAAAAATTATGACCTTTCCGAGATCGATGCAGAAATCGTGCCGCTGATCAACGAAGCGATCGGCACCAATGAGGTGCAGGTTCAAAAAATCGCAGACACTACGCAGGTTATTTTTAAGACAAGGAATCTGGAGCTGGCGGAGCGCGAGACATTTGCAAAAGTGTTTGAGGACAACTATTCCGTAGAAGACAGTGCGATTTCTTACCAGAATGTCAGCGAGACGATCAGTCAGGAAATGACCTCAGATGCAGTCTGGGCAGTTGTGATCGCCGTGATCCTGATGCTGATTTATATCTGGTTCCGCTTTGACGATATCCGCTTTGCTACGAGTGCGATTATCGCGCTGCTGCACGATATTTTAGTCGTATTGACCTGCTATGCGTTAGTGCGCATATCCGTAGGATCGACGTTTATTGCGGTAATGCTGACAATCCTTGGCTACTCGATCAATGATACCATTGTAACATTTGACCGTATCCGCGAGAATCTGCGCTCGAAGGCGAGGGTGACCGAGTCAGAGCTGAAAGAGATCGCAAACCGCAGTATTACACAGACGCTGTCACGTTCGATCAATACGTCTGTCACGACATTCGTTATGGTGCTGCTGCTGTATATCCTGGGCGTAGCATCGATCCGGGAGTTTGCGCTGCCGCTGATGGTAGGCGTGATCAGCGGTACGTATTCTTCGATCTGTATTGCGACAGAGCTCTGGTTTGAGATGAAGATCCGCCAGAAGGCCTCGAAGGCTTCCGGGAAGGCGAAAAAGGGTGCGAAGGCGAAGAATATGGCATGATCAGGCAGACGGGGGGTTATGTTTGCCGGGTGAGCTAATATTAGATAGACTTTAGAAAATACAAAAGGCTGCCGGGTGGTTTCCGGCAGTTTTTTTGTCGGGGAGGGGGATATGGCTCACCGGACGACTCTGCGGGCTGTGGCCAGGGGACGCGCCGGGAGACACAC
>CANOET010000084.1 GCA_947564835.1 uncultured Eubacterium sp.
GCATGTGCTTGGGACACCGGAGGAACTAGAGGTTTTTCTTAAGGAAGTGTAAATAAGATGCATACGATCAAAACATGGATGAAAGATACAATCTCATTCTGCAGGCAGAACCAGTCCCTATGCACGGCCATTTTCCTTATGGTGTATGTTCTGCATGGCAAACACGCCTTTACGACAAATTCGCTGTATGATACCGACGATGTCATTTACTTTCCGGGGAGTGTTTTGAACTGGCTGGAGATCGGCCGCCAGGGGAATGCGTTTACAAAAAAGGTCTTCGGGCTGATGTGGTTCAACCCTTATTTTGCCGGGGCGCTGTGCCTGGTCTTATTCCCTGCCGTGGTTATTTTGCTGTGCAGGATGTTCCGGCAGGCGGGGATAGGGAAAAACAGGCTGTCCCTGTGGGTGTTTGCGATGGCGTTTATTGCGAGCCCTGTCTGGGTCTATCAGTTTTATTTTACCATGCAGTGGTTTGAAATTGTCTGGGCGCTGTTTCTGGTTGTATTTACGGCGACGTTGTTCCAGATGATGTTTTCTGTTGATGGATGGTACCGCAAAGGGAAGCGCTGCAAGCCGGGTTTATTCGTGCTGGAAACGCTTCTGCTGGTCTGGGCGTTTGCTTCTTATCAGGCGTTTGTCCCGTTGTTTCTGGCATTATGTGCAGGGGTATATTTGATCCGCCTGTCATCGTCTGCAGGCAGATTTGCAGCCGGGGAAGAGCTGCGCAGGCTGGCATGGATGGCCGGGGTTTTCCTTGCGGCTTTTGTCTGCAATACGGTGGTTACCAACCGGTTTTTTATGCCGGACGACTACCTGACCGGGCAGGTCGTATGGGGTGTGCGGGAGACAAAAGAGATCCTGCGCTGCCTGGCGGTATATTTTGTAAAAAGCCATCTGGGCCTGGGCGTCCAGTATTCGTGGCTGATGGGGGTCGGGGCAGTTTTTGCGGCGCTGCTGGTGCTGCGGGTGCTGTTTTTTGAAAAAAAGGCCTGGATGCATAAGGTCCTGTATGCGGCGTCTGTGGCGGTGGTCTGGGCGGCAGCGCATATGCTTACGGTTTATGTCGGGACGGAGACGGTGATACGTTCGCAGCTGGCGTATCCGTTTGTTATGGCATTTCTGCTGATGTTTGTGCTGGAGCAGACGGGCAGGGAGCAGGCGGATACGGATGTCAGTCTGAAAAAACAAGGGATGAACGCGGACATAGATGCCGGTCTGAAAAAACAGGGAATGCAGGCGGATACATGCAGCAGTTTGAAAAAACAGGGGATGCAGGCGGATACATGCAGCAGCCTGAAAAAACGGTGCATGTGCCTGGCGCTGGCTTTTGCTGCGGCAGCGGGTATCTGGGGACAGCTGGGGGATACATTCCGGCTGTGGTATACGGAAGATATGAAGGATAAGATGGATATGGCTGTTGTACAAAAGGTCATTTCCCAGGTGGACCGGCTGGGGCTTGGTACACAGCCGCAGCTGCCGGTGGTGTTTGTTGGGGATTATTCGCCGCAGGTTAACCGGGCGTGTTTTGACACGGACGCGGACCTTAGTATCGGCGTATCGTGCTGGGAAAGGGTGAATGAACAGCCGAACCGTCTGGTCAGGATGATTGAGAACCATTTCGGCGTGTGCTGGCAGCGGGCGGATTGGGAGAGCATTGTGCATGCAAGGGAGATTTCGAGAGATATGCCGTCTTATCCGGATGAAGGATATGTGCAGGTGCGGGACGGCGTAATCATTATTAAAATGTCTGACAATTACGGGTAACGGATCCATGCGCAAAGAGGGAGGGCTTATGCTGCTGTCAATTATTGTCCCCTGCTACAACGAGCAGGAGGCTATACCCATATTTTACCAGGAATTTAGAAAAGCAGTGCAGGACATGCCTGCGGAGTATGAACTGCTGTTTATCGACGACGGTTCTAAGGACGGTACGCTGGATATCCTGCGCGGCCTGGCGAAAGAGGACGGCTATGTGTCGTACCTGTCGTTTTCGAGGAATTTCGGAAAGGAGGCGGCGATGTACGCGGGGTTTTGCCATGTGCGCGGGGATTATGCGGCGGTGATGGATGCGGACCTGCAGGACCCGCCGCAGATGCTGGTGCAGATGCTTGAGATCCTCCGGTCGGGGGAGTATGACAGCGTGGCGGCGCGCAGGGTGTCCAGGAAAGGGGAGCCTGCGGTCAGGAGCTGGTTCGCCAGGCAGTTTTACCGTCTGATCAACCGGATTTCGGATGCGGATATCGTGGACGGTGCGCGGGATTTCCGGCTGATGAAGCGGGAAATGGTGGATACGGTCGTCAGGATGGGGGAATACAACCGGTTTTCCAAAGGGATCTTCGGATGGGTCGGGTTTCGGACGTACTGGCTGGAGTACGAGAATACGGGCCGGGCGGCGGGTACGACGAAATGGAGCTTTTGGAAGCTGTTTTGTTATGCCGTGGATGGGATTATAAACTTTTCCCAGGTGCCGTTGAGCCTGGCCTCGTGGTTCGGGCTGGTGATGACGGCGGTGTCTTTTCTGGCGGTGGCGGTGGTCGCGGTGCGCAGGCTGGTGTGGGGCGACCCGGTGGCCGGGTGGGCGTCGACGGTCTGCGTGGTTACACTGATCGGAGGGATCCAGCTGTTCTGTATGGGGATTATGGGGCAGTATATCTCAAAAATTTACCTGGAAGTAAAAAAGCGGCCGCATTATATTATCGCGGAAAGCAGTCTGGATACAGAAGGAGAAAATCTAAAATGAAAGTCGTAATACTTGCAGGCGGCTACGGCAGCCGCATCAGCGAAGAAAGCCACCTAAAGCCGAAGCCAATGGTGGAGATCGGGGGCAAGCCGATCTTATGGCACATCATGAAGCTGTATTCGTTTTACGGGTTCCGGGAATTTATTATCTGCGCAGGCTACAAGCAGCATGTCATTAAGGAATGGTTCGCGGATTACTATTTGTACAACAGCGATATTACCATCGATTTCAGCAAAGGCGGGGAACTGACCGTACATAACAATGCGGCAGAGCCGTGGAAGGTAACGGTCATCGATACCGGACTGGATACGATGACGGGAGGCAGAATCCGCAGGGTAAAAGACTATATCGGGGATGAAACGTTCCTGATGACGTATGGAGACGGAGTCTGTGATTTGGATGTGTCCGGGCTTGTCCGTTTTCACAGGAAGCATGGCAAAATTGCTACGTTAACGGCGGTCTATGCGGAGCAGCGCTTTGGCGTACTGGAAATTGATGCCGCTGACCAGGCGGTGCGTGCGTTCCGCGAGAAGTCGGTGGCGGATAGTTCAAGGATTAATGCCGGATATATGGCGCTGGAGCCGGGGATCTTTGATTATCTTAAGGGGGACGGGACTGTGTTTGAACAGGAAACGATCCAGCAGCTGGTGGCGGATGGGGAACTGTGCGCGTACAAGCATGACGGGTTCTGGCAGTGTATGGATACGAAGCGGGAGAAGGATCGTCTGGAGGAGATGGCGGCATGCGGGAAGGCGCCCTGGATGGTGTGGCTGTGATGGCCACCCATACGGATTTTTACAAAAGATTTCCTGTTTACAAACAAACGTTCTGTGTGTTATTATGGGTATGTGATAACATGCAGAAAGGGGTTGCTAGAATTGGAAAGCATACTTTGCGTAGATATTCCGGTGCAGATGATTTCCTGTACGGACACCAATGGAAAAATCACGCCGATGAGGTTCCGGTTTCGTGACAAAACCGGGGAACTCATTACCGTTACGATAGATAAAGTGCTGTCAGAAGACCAGGATAGGAACAGGGTGGGGGTCAATTTTTCATGTGCTGCCATGGTTCATGGGAGCAGGAAAACATTTCGGTTATGGTACAGTTTTTTTTCACATGAATGGCATCTTTCCCGGCTGTATGTCTGACAGCTCCATGTTCCGGAACAGCTCCCCCTGGATGGAGAAAAGGTGTCCGATGGGGATGGCTGTTCCGTCTGCGAAAACAATCTGGTGTTTATATTCGTCGATCTTTCTGAGCTTCCCATGGATAGTTATATAAGCCCCTCCGTTCTTTTTTGTATCCGGCTGAAAGTAAGTGATTTCACATTCCGGGTGCAGATCCATGTTTTCCCGAAGCAGCCGGAGCTGTTCATCAAGCTGCTCTTTCCTGTTTTCATCCAGTTCAATAAAGGAATCTGTCTGGCGTGCCGCCTCCCGGATGGCTGCGTCGTGTCCGGTGAGTGCGGCGAAAGGGGAAAACTGTGCGGCGCGGTTGAAAAGCGCCATGCTGGGATGATTTTTGGATACATGGTGAGGGAGGCCGATAATATCATCATAGTTATGTTCATCCTGCTTGTTCATGCCTTGTGTCCTCCGATCTGGCTGTTGCGTTCTATTGCAGTGGCTCCTTCCTGCAGATTCATGCCTTTTAATATGGCATTTTTTCCAAATTTCTTTTTAATGGACAGCATTGCTTCCTGAAGCCTCCTTTCTTTTGACAATTTTTCTTCTTCCTCCTCCCGTTTTTGATCCAAGGCGGCATAATCCGTAAATAAATCCAGCTGTTCAAACTGCCCCGGCCTCTTTGCCCGAGCCTCATCAGCCAGATTGTTAGCCGTAATAGTTACGCGCCGGATCAGCAGGGTCCGGTTAATCATTTGGTCATACAGGTTCATTACCGCGTCCAGGATAATCCGGGCGGATGATGTCTGGTAATCCAGGTTTACCGTTCCATGGGCATGTTTTGGGACTTTCCGTCCATAATGATCGGTTGTAATTTCACCTTTATAATTATTTTTGATTTTGGCGTTGGTGAGATTATCAATGTCATATCCAACCGTAAGGACCATCTGGTCTGTCACCAGATTTTTTTCCACAAGGTCCAGGACGAGCAGGTCCGTCATTTCCCGTACAATTAATTTGCCTTTTTCTGTGTCGTAGGGGCGCTGTAGTACCTGCCCGGAACTGATGCTGTTTGTTTCAGGCCGATAGGATTTGATGAGGTCCATGGTAACCGGTTCCCAGCCCCAGGCATGGTCGATCAAAAGCTCCGCATTGACCCCGAACATGCGATAAAGCAGCTCCTCGTTGTAGTAGTCCTGGTCCCTGCCCAGAGAACACCTTGCGATATCGCCCATGGTAAAGAGGCCGACGGCTTCCAGTTTTTTCTGGTATCCGTGCCCGACCCGCCAGAAGTCTGTAAGCGGGCGGTGGTTCCATAATAACCTGCGGTAACTCATCTCATCCAATTCTGCGATACGCACGCCATGCTCATCCGGGTCGACATGCTTTGCAACGATGTCCATTGCCACTTTGCACAAATACAGATTTGTTCCGATACCGGCGGTAGCTGTGATTCCCGTGCTGTCAAGCACATCCCATATGATTTTCGAGGCAAGCTCTTTCGGGCTCATCCGGTATGTTTCCAGGTAATGTGTTGCGTCTATAAATACTTCATCAATCGAATAAACATGGATATCTTCCGGAGCGATATATTTTAAATAGATGTTGTATATCATAGCGCTGTATTCCAGATAGAACGCCATCCTGGGCGGGGCTATGATATAGGAAAGTTCCAGCTGCGGATGCTCTGCCAGTTCCGGTGCCAAGCAGGATGCCCCTGTAAACTTTCTGCCAGGCGCTTTTTGCTTACGTTCCATGTTGACTTCTTTTACCCGCTGCACCACTTCAAACAGCCTTGCCCTTCCGGGGATGCCGTAGGCTTTCAGGGAGGGGGACACTGCAAGGCAGATGGTTTTGTCTGTCCTGCCGGCATCTGCTACAACAAGGTTCGTGGTGAGGGGATCAAGCTGCCTTTCTGTGCATTCGACAGATGCGTAAAAAGATTTTAAATCGATTGCAATATAGATGGTTTTCATGCAAGTGCAACTCCCGTTTCAAATCCTTAACTTAAATAATTGTTTCGGTTTTCAAAAAATTACATGTCTATGATTATATCAGAATGTATCTATTTCTGCAAATAATTCTGTAAATGCAATCCTTAAATTGGAAAATGTATCTGAATGCCTAAATTATGCTAAAAAATAGACGGATGCAGATAAAAGGATCATCACATCTTTCAATGATTTTTGCCAAAGGAAAATTTATAGAAAATTAAACTTAAGATAAACAGAAAAATTAATATTAAAATAGAGTTTAATATGTGAAAATAGTATTAAATCTGTTAAAAAATTGTGAATATTGCATAAAAATATAAATATAAAAATGTGAAAAACATAGAATATGCATTTTAAGCAAGAAAAGCATTGAATTAAATGTGAATTGATGATAATATTAAATTACATTAAAAAACAAGAAAAAACGGAGGTAAAAAAATGAAAAAGAAATTAGTGAAAAGACTGTTTGCACTGACAACAGCAAGCGTGATGGCAGTATCCCTTACCGCATGCGGAAGCAGCGGCGATGAACAGAAAAAGGATGATTCCAGTAATGCAGGCAATGCCGGAAATACAGACAATGCCGGAGATGATGCGGATAATTCATCAGGAGGGGGCAGTTCGGACTTAAAGGCGTATGCAGATATCGAATTAGGAACAGATTATACGGATGTTTCCGCGGACTTAAAGTTCCTGACCCATAAGACAGACGCCGTAGATACCACATTTGCAACATATATCGAGGAATTTAAGAAACTGTATCCGAATATTAATATCGAATACGAAGGCATTACGGATTATTCAAATGATATTACCACGCGTCTGACCACGGGTGACTGGGGTGATATCTGTATGGTTCCTACGACTGTTGACAAGGACGAGCTGGAAAATTTCTTTGTGAACTTTGGCTCCAAGGCGGACCTGTCCCAAAAGTATGAAGAGAATATGCTCAATAACTATGCATACGGCGACAGTGTGTACGGGATTCCGTCTATGGCAAATGTGCAGGGTGTTATCTACAATAAGAAGGTCTTTGAACAGGCAGGCATTACGGAGCTGCCGAAGACACCGGATGAATTTCTGGCAGCGTTGAAGGCGATTAAGGAAAAGACGGATGTGGAAGCGCCTCTGTATACGAACTTTGCGGCGCAGTGGACCATGAGCGCATGGGATGCTTACATAGACGGCGGTGCAACCGGAGATCCAAATTTCAATCATGAAGGGCTGACGAAGGGCAAGGATCCATTCTCTGACAGGGGCGACGGTACAGGCCCGTTTGCAGTTTATAATATCTTATACGAAGCAGTGAAGCAGGGGCTGACTGAAGAAGACCCGACCACAACGGACTGGGAAGGCAGCAAGGGTATGCTGAACAACGGAAAGATCGGATGTATGGTATTAGGCTCCTGGGCGGTTACGCAGATGCAGCAGGCAGGCGATAACGCGTCTGATATCGGATATATGGCATTCCCGATTTCTGTAGACGGCAAGCAGTATGCGGCAGCAGGCCCGGATTACTGCTACGGTATTAATGTAAATAGTTCGGATGATAACAAAAAAGCTGCAATGTGCTATATTAAATGGCTGGTAGAAGAATCCGGCTTTGCACAGAGTGAAGGCGGCCTTTCCATCGTAACAGGCGCGGAATATCCTGAAGCGCTTGCGGCTCTGGAAGGTGTGGAGCTGGTGGTAAGCAATGCAGCGCCGCAGGGCGAAGAAACCTTGTTTAATGATGTAAACAATGATTCCGAGCTTGGTATCAATGTATCCGGTGCAATTGCGATCGAAATTGTGGAAGAGGCGATCAGCGGTACAAAGACAATGGCAGATATGTCCGCGGAATGGAATGAGAAGTGGACGGCTGCACAGGAGGCAAACGGCGTTACACCGCAGTAAAGCAGCGTAGAAGACCTTAAGGCAGGGCAGCGGCTGGCATTCCGTCAGGCATACCGTGTTTTGCAGTTTTGTACAGCACAGGCCCGGTATGCCCTGCCTTTTGGGACAGGAAGAGAGGAGTGGAATTATGGGAAAAGAATCAATGGGATTTATGAACTGGATTAAGTCCGGGGAAGTCAATAAAAGGCTGTGTATCATTACCTTTATGCTGATACCTTTAACGCTTCTGATTGTGTTTACGTATATCCCGTTTGGTACGATGATCGGATACAGTTTTTTTGATATGAAATATATCGGTGAAAGAGAGTTCGTCGGCCTGCAGAATTATATCGAAGTCTTTACTAGAAAAGACTGCTTCCAGGCATTAAAGCTCAGTCTGTATTATTTCGTGGCGTCTTTTATCCAGCTGGGGCTGGCATTGTATTTTGCATCGATCTTAAGCTTTAAGACGAAAGCGGGCGGTGTGTTCAAAGGGTTTATGTTCTTCCCGTACCTCGTATGTGGTATTGCGGTTGGTTTTATATTCAAGTTTTTCTATACAAGAGGATTCGTTCTGGATACGGTGCTGCAGTGGTGCGGTTTCCAGTTAGATAACCTTCCTTATTGGTTAAGGGATACAAGAATCAATAATATTTCCGTAGCGGCGACCTCGGTCTGGAGGTATATGGGACAGAATATGGTGCTCTTTATCGGAGCGATTATGTCTGTAGACGGCGAACTGTATGAGGCTGCAGCCATCGACGGCGCCAATGGCTGGAAGAAATTCCGCTACATTATTTTCCCAAGCATCAAGACGATTATTGTCTTAAATATGATCCTTTCGATCACAGGTTCCCTGAGCGTGTTCGAACCGCCATATGTTATTACCGGAGGTAATTTCGGCACTGGCACGTACTTTGTTATTATGAATCAATTGGCGCATGAAAGCCAGAAAGTCGGCCTTGCGTCTGCGATGGCAGTTGTCCTGCTGATTTTAATTATGATCGCCACAGCTATCCAGAAATGGGTAGAGCGGTATTTCTTAGGTGTCGGTGACCAGGAAGCGATCCGTACCGTGCGCAAGCGCCAGAAGCGTCTTGCAGCAGAAGGAAAAGGAGGTACAAGGTAATGACAGCAGCAAAAGGAAAAGAAACGTTATGGATGATTGTCAAATATCTGTCACTGACGCTGGGGGCTTTTATTTCTGTACTTCCTGTAGTTGTGTGTATTATTACGGCATTTAAGACGCCGGAAGAATATGCGAATACCAATGTTATGACGCTTCCGCAGAGCTGGACGTATTTTGAGAACTTTGTCCAGGCATGGAAGCAGGCGAATATGGGCCTGGCATTCCGCAATTCCCTGATTATCCTCGTATTTGTGCTGCTTGGCTCTGTATTTACCGGTTCTATGATTGCCTATGTCTTAAGCCGTTTTAAGTTTGTGGGCAACGGGCTGATCCGCAGCTTGTTCCTGTTTGCATCCCTGCTGCCGGGTATCGCGATGCAGGTGTCTGTATACCAGATTATGTATACGCTGGGATGGATTAACTTTTTGCCGGGCTATATCATTATGATGTGCGGGACGGATATTATTTCGATCTATATTTTTATCCAGTTCTTTGAAAACATCTCACCGGCGCTGGATGAATCCGCGATTATGGACGGCTGTACCTATTTCGGCGTATTTTTCCGGATCCTGTTTCCGCTGTTAAAACCAGCGATCGTAACCGTTATGATCTTAAAGGGTGTAGGCGTGTATAACGAATACTATACAGCGAACCTGTACCTGCAGAATAAAAACAAGCTGGTAACCGTAGCAACGTCGTTATTTAAACTGTGCAGGTGTTATTATCACGATGATCCCGGCGCTGATTATCTTCGTTTCCTGTCAGAAACAGATCTACAGCGGCCTGACGCAGGGTGCGGTGAAGGGTTAACTGAACAATCCGGCCATAAAAGGAAAGGGCTGCCGCATAACAAATTGAAGTATGGCATTTTATGCCGGATGCGGCAGCTTTTTTATCACACAGCGATTCGGAGCTGACAGCTTACGGATTGTACATAATCAGCTGCAGAGAGCAGAAAGAAAGTGAATTGAAGGAGGTTTTAAAATTATGAGCAATGTAAAAATTATCGGGCAGAATGTGCCGAATGTACCGTGGCAGGAAAGGCCGGAGGGGTCGTCCACACTTCCGGTATGGAGATACCGGGAAAATCCGATTATCGGGCGCAACCCGCTTCCGGGGGTAGCCAGGATCTTTAACAGTGCGGTGATGCCGTACGGGGATGCGTTTATCGGGGTATTCCGCGGCGAGCAGACGAACGGGATTCCTTATATTTATCTTGGCAGGAGCAAGGATGCCATCCATTGGGAGTTTGACCAGGATAAAATCCCGTTCCAGGATGAAGACGGCAACGCTTTTATGCCGGAGTATGCTTATGACCCAAGACTTGTAAAAGTGGAGGATACGTATTATATCATATGGTGCCAGGATTTTTACGGCGCATCGATTGGGATGGCAAAGACAACGGATTTCCAGACGTTTACAAGAGTGGAAAACCCGTTCCTGCCGTTTAACCGGAATGCGGTGCTGTTTCCGCGCAAGGTAAACGGGAATTTCCTGATGCTGTCCCGTCCGAGTGACAGCGGGCATACGCCGTTCGGCGATATTTTCCTGTCCGAAAGCCCGGATCTGGTCTTCTGGGGCAAGCACCGCCATGTGATGGGCAAGAACGACCAATGGTGGCAGAACCTAAAGATCGGCGGCGGCGCTGCACCGATTGAGACGAGCGAAGGCTGGCTGCTGTTTTACCATGGCGTGACTGGGACGTGCAACGGCTATGTATACAGCATCGGCGGGGCAATTTTAGACATTGACCAGCCGTCTGTTGTAAAGCACCGCTGCAGTACGTTCCTGCTGACGCCTGAAGAATGGTATGAGGAACGGGGCTTTGTGCCGAATGTGGCGTTCCCATGCGCAACGATCCATGATGCGGCATCCGGCAGGATCGCGATTTATTATGGATGTGCGGATACGTATGTCGGGCTTGCGTTTACAACAGTAGACGAAGTTACAGATTATATCAAAGCACATGATTCGGTATCAGACACAGATACGGAAATCGGAAAAAGATAGACGGAGGCTTGGGATGTTTGCAGAAGAGATCAAAAAACATTTAACGCAAAAGATCATTCCATTCTGGTCGGGGCTGAAAGACGAGGCATACGGGGGATTTTACGGTTACCTCGGATATGACCTCACCCTGGACAGGCAGGCGGTCAAGGGCTGTATCTTAAACAGCCGTATCCTTTGGTTTTTCTCTAACGCCTGCCTGCTGCTCGGAGACGAAAGCCTGCTGGCATACGCAAGGCATGCGTATGAATTTCTGAAAGACCGCTGCGTCGATCCGGAAAACGGCGGCGTGTACTGGTCGCTGACCTATGACGGCAAACCGGAGGATACGACGAAGCATACGTATAACCAGGCATTTGCCATCTACGCGCTGTCTTCCTATTACGATGCGTCCAAGGATGCACAGGCATTGGAGCTGGCGATGCGCCTGTACCAGGTGGTGGAACAAAAGTGCAGGGATGCCTACGGCTATATGGAAGCATTTGATATCCGGTTCGCACCGGCGGAAAACGACAAGCTTTCGGAAAACGGAGTTATGGCAGAAAAAACGATGAATACGCTGCTGCATGTATTTGAAGCATATACGGAGCTGTACCGGGTGTCCGGAAACGCGGATGTTGCGCAAAAGCTGCGTGAAATGCTGGATTTGTTTGCAGATCAGGTATATAATCAAAAGGAAGGGCGCCAGGAAGTCTTTTTTGACAAAACATGGCATACACTGATTGACCTATATTCGTATGGACATGATATCGAGACGGCATGGCTCATTGACCGCGGTCTGGAAGTATTGGGCGACGAAGCGTATACAGCAAAGCTGTCCCCGATCACAAAAACCATTACCGCAAATATATACAAACGTGCATATATCGACCATTCGCTTGTCAACGAAGCCGAAAACGGTGTCGTAGATACGACCCGCGTCTGGTGGGTGCAGGCGGAAGCAGTCGTAGGATTTTTAAACGGTTACCAAAAGTCCCCGGAGCATACGGAATATTTACAGGCGGCAAAAGACATCTGGGCCTATATCAAAGACTGCATGATCGACCCGAGGGAAGGCTCGGAATGGTACGCAGGGCTTGACAAGGACCGCAACCCGGTGCAGGACCCGATCGTGGAGCCTTGGAAGTGTCCGTACCATAATGGAAGAATGTGTATCGAAGTAATCAGGAGGATGCGGGATGTTGCATAAACAATATTACGTGGAACAGGCAAAAGTAGAAAAGCTTGTTGCGCGCAAAAACCAGAAAACAGACTTTTACAACGGGATCTACGACCGTTATCAATATCCGGTGCTGACCCGGGAATTTGCCCCAGTGCATTGGAGATATGACCTGGACGAGGCAGCCAACCCGTATTTTATGGAACGGCTGGGCATCAATGCCGTGATGAACTCCGGCGCCGTGGAATTAGACGGGAAATATTATCTGGTTGTCCGGGTGGAAGGGAATGACCGCAAGTCCTTTTTTGCAGTCGCACAAAGCGATACCGGGATCGACGGCTTCCATTTCCTGGACTATCCGGTGGCGCTGCCGGATACCTGCGCAGAGGAAACTAATGTCTATGACATGCGCCTGACCAAACACGAGGACGGATGGATCTACGGCGTCTTCTGCTCCGAAAGCAAGGACAAGACGAATCCGGATCTGTCCGCGGCCGTCGCAGAGGCAGGGATTGTCAGGACAAAGGATTTAAAAAACTGGGAGCGCCTGGACAATTTAAAAACACTGCGTTCCCCGCAGCAGCGCAACGTAGTGCTGCATCCGGAATTTGTAGACGGGAAATACGCGTTTTATACAAGGCCGATGGACGGCTTTATTGAGACCGGAAGCGGCGGAGGCATCGGCTTCGGGCTGTGTGAAGACATTACCCATGCGGTTGTGGACGAAGAAAAGATCATCAGCAAACGGATTTACCATACGCTGACAGAATCCAAAAACGGCGCAGGCGCTGTCCCGATCAAAGGGAAAAAATGCTGGATCCATATCGCGCACGGCGTCCGCAATACCGCCGCGGGCCTGCGGTATGTGCTGTACGCGTTCGGCACGGATTTAAACGACCCTTCCAAAGTCATCGCCGAACCATCCGGCGTGTTCCTGGTACCTTTCGGTGCGGAGCGCATCGGGGATGTGTCCAATGTCGTCTTTACCAATGGGGCAATTGCCAGGGAAAACGGCGACGTCTACATTTACTATGCGTCCTGCGATACAAGGATGCATGTAGCGACGACTACCATTGACAAGCTGGAAGATTATCTGTTCCACACGCCGCGCGATCCGCACCGTTCGCCGGACTGTGTAAAGCAAAGATGCGAGCTGATTGAAAAAAATCTTAAGATATTAGACGCACAGGCATAGCGGGGGAAAGACATGTCGTTTATTAAGAAAAATATCAGGGATATCAAAGAAAAAACCGCGGGCATGGGCAGGGCGGAAAAAGCAGGCTATATCATCACCTATTACTGGTACCATATGCTGGGGATAGCAGCAGCAGCCGTGCTGCTCGTGATTTTTGGCGGGCATATTCTGTTCGGGCCGAAAGAACCGGAGTTTACCTGCGTGATCGTCAACCAGATGACAGATGACGCAAGAGACGACCGCCTGGCAGAAGACTTTGCCTTATGGGCAGGGCTTGCGCCGGACCGGGTTTTGATTGATTCCAATTATATTTTTTCTTATAAAGGATATACCATGGAAGGCGCGAATGAGAGCTATTATGACAAATTTTTCCTGAAATGGGGCAATGCGGAGCTGGATGCGGTCATTGTTGAGGAAGAGTTCTTCCACTTTTGCGAAGAAATGCGGGGGAGGTTTCAGAGCCTGGAGGGATATGATACCGGGACGCTTCCCCTTTACGAAGACGGCGGGGCTGCCAAAGCGGTTGTACTGGACGGGCAGGAGCTGATTGCGCCGCTTGGGGAAAGGCATGGGAAGCTGCTGCTGGCATTTCCGGGCAGTGGGGAGCATGAGAGGGCTTGCCAGATGTTTTTGGAGTATTTGCAGGAGGGGGATGGCTGGCGTAATTGATTGGGTGTGCGGACGCCGGATGAGGGGGCGGGGGCCTGGATTTCGGCTCCTATTCCAGAA
>CANOET010000085.1 GCA_947564835.1 uncultured Eubacterium sp.
GATTAGTTCACCGCAGCGTTGCCCCAGTCCGCCCAAGGTGTGTCTCCCAGCGCATCCCCTGTCCGCATCCCGCAGAGTCGTCCGCCCAGCCACACCCCTTCTGTTCCCCCATTACTGCATCATCCTCCGCAGCCGCTTCATCAGCGCCGCCGTCTCTTCCACCGTACGGACAGCACACATAATCGTATCATCCCCTGCAATGCTTCCAACAATTTCCTCATACTCCATTGCGTCCAGCGCCGCCGCGACCGCCATCGCCATTCCGGATACGGTTTTGATCACAAGGATGTTCTGTGCCATATCGACTGACCGGTATCCATCCCGGAAAATGCGGATATATTTAGACAGGTCTTTTTGGGGATGTGCAATGGCTGCGTATTTCTGCCTGCCGCTGCTTAAAGAGACTTTTGTCAGCTTCAGCTCCCGGATATCTCTGGATACGGTTGCCTGCGTGACCGGACAGCCTTCCGCGACCAGCCTTGCCGCCAGCTCTTCCTGTGTCTCGACTTCATATTTGGCAATGATTTCCAGTATTTTTGCATGTCTTGCTGTTTTCATTGATTCCATAAATATATCCCTATTCTCCTTCAGCTTTCTGCCTGTCAGCGGAGCGCCTGCATTTTTTTACGCAGGATTTCCAGAAAACTGATTTTGCTGAATTTTAAGATTCTGGCGCTTACGTCTGCGCGGCGGATGCGGATGCATTCTCCAACGTTCAGCGAACACCCGTGGTCCCCGTCAAAGCTGACTTCTACGATTTCGTCCTGCTGCGCACGCCTGCTTCCGACTTCGATCACCACCTCGTCCTGGGGGTCGATCACGATGCTTCTTTGGGTGAGGGTATGGCAGTTGATCGGGGTCAGCAGCAGCAGCTGTGCTTTCGGGTCTACGATCGGCCCCCCGGCGGACATGTTGTAGCCTGTGGAACCGGTCGGTGTGGAAACGATCATGCCGTCCCCTTTGAAGGTGTTCAGGTACTGCCCGTTTACATAGACGGTCAGGCTGACCAAGGACAGCGGGCCGGTGCGATGGATCACGATATCGTTGAGCGCATAGGATAATGGGCCGGCGCATTCGTGTTCCTGCTTAAAACCGCTTAGCATCATGCGTTCCTCCAGCATGTAATTTCCGTGCATGATCTGATCCAGTGCTTCGTAGACGCTGTCTGTCTCCAGTTCGCACAGATAGCCGAGCGTGCCCATATTGATGCCGATCAGAGGGATGCCACAGGCGACTGTGTCCCTGGCCGCGCGGATCAGCGTTCCGTCGCCGCCGAGTACGAGGATGCATTCGGTCCCTTTGGGAATATCCTGTGCCCGGACTTTGCGGATCCCTTCGTGTTCATCGACGCTGACCAGGTAGGTGCAGCTTCCGCCCCTTGTTTTGATATAGCTGCACAGGCTGCGTGTCTCTTCCAGGTTCGGGTCCTTGTATGCATTTACGATCACGGCAAATTTTTTCATGTATCCAATGCAGCATGCGCAGCTTGTGTAACGGCCCGGCTGTCTGCTGCTTCCTCCTGTATGCCGGCAAGCTCCGGCTTTCGTTCTTTGCGGATATGCATCAGGTATTCGATATTTCCTTCCGGCCCTTTGATCGGGGAAAAATCCAGATGCAGAATATGAAACCCCAGTTCTTTTGCAAATCCCAGTACGTTTTCCATCACTTCCAGGTGTACGTTTTTATCCCGTACCACGCCTTTTTTCCCGACTTTCTCCCGTCCTGCTTCAAACTGCGGCTTAATCAGGCAGACCATTTCCCCGCCGTCTGCCAGCAGCTTTTTTGCAGGGCCTAACACTTTGGTCAGAGAGATAAAGGAAACGTCCACAGACGCAAAGTCCAGCGCATCCGCAAGGTCGGCGGGCGTGACGTAGCGGATATTTGTCTTTTCCATACAGACCACCCGCGCATCCTGGCGCAGCGACCAGGCGAACTGGCCGTAGCCGACGTCGACTGCATATACTTTTTTTGCACCGTTTTGCAGCATGCAGTCTGTAAATCCCCCGGTGGAGGCGCCGATATCCATGCAGATTTTATCTGTCAGGTCAATCGCGAACTGTTCGATTGCTTTTTCCAGCTTGAGCCCGCCGCGGCTGACATACTTTAACGTCTTTCCGCGCACTTCGACCGGAACGTCCGGGGCAAACATGGAACCGGCTTTGTCTTCCTTCTGCCCGCCGACGTAGACATTCCCTTCCATAATCATCGCTTTTGCCTTTTCCCTGGAAGGCGCAAGCCCGCGGCTGACCAGCAGCATATCTAATCTTTCTTTCATATCTTATGTCCTTACCGCAGTCCTGGAACGCAGAATCTGCTTTGTAATGCTTTCTGCATCCAGCCCTGCCTCGCGTTTTAACACTTCCACATTTCCATGCGGCAAAAACTGGTTATCAATGGCCACCTGTATGACCGATATCTCTGCCGCGGCGCCCCGCAGATAAGCGCAGACCGCTTCGCCCAGCCCGCCTGTTTTTATATTTTCTTCCATCGTTACTGCCAGCTGATAAGTGCCTGCCACATGCAGCAGCATCTGCTCATCGAGCGGCTTTGCAAAACGCAGGTTCACAAGGCCGCATGCGACGCCTTCCTTTTTTAAGCGCTCCCGCACCTCCAGCGCTGTTTTCACCATACTGCCGTAAGCAAGCAGCACCACGTCCCCTTCTTCGTACAGTGTTTCGCTCTTTGCATACTGCACCGGAGCCCGAAATTCCAGAAGCCCGTCAAATGCTTCGCCGCGCGGGTAACGGATCGCAGCCGGGTGCCCGAAGGCTACGGCGAACTTGATCATATCCGAAAACTCCCATTTATTTTTCGGCGCCAGCAGCGTCATATTCGGAATCGTCATCAAATAGGAAATGTCAAAAATCCCCTGATGCGTCTCGCCGTCGCTGCCTACAATCCCGGCGCGGTCGATTGCAAAGGTTACCGGAAGATCCTGCAGGCAGACGTCATGCAGCACCTGGTCATACGCACGCTGCAAAAAGGAAGAATAAACCGCAAATACCGGCCTTAGCCCGCCTGCCGCAAGCCCGGCCGCAAATGTAACCGCATGCTCCTCCGCAATGCCGACGTCGAAAAACCGTTTGGGGAACATATTGTGGAAGCGTTTCAGGCCGGTCCCGGTCTCCATCGCAGCGGTAACGGCAACGACACGCGTATCCCGGTCGCCCAGCTTGCGCATAACGGTTGAAAAAATATCCGTATAGGCGGCCTTCTTTTTTTTCTGCTTCGCAATCCCGGTCTCAATCTCGAACGGCTCTGTCCCGTGAAAACGCGCCGGATGGCGTACCGCTGGCTCATACCCCCTGCCCTTTTGCGTCAGCACATGCACCAGCACCGGCCCGGCCACCCTGGAAGCTTTTTGAAACATTGCCGTCATCTTATCCACATCATGCCCGTCGACCGGGCCAAGGTATAAAATGCCCATATCCTCAAACAGCATGCCCGGAATCAGCAGCTGCTTAATGCCGCTTTTGGTCCTGCGGATCTTATTCACCAGCCGTTCCCCGTATACCGGAATCTTATACAGTGATTCCATCACTCCGTTTTTTAAATCCTGGTAGGCGCCTGCCGTACGGATGCTGCCCAGATACTGGGACATGCCGCCGACGTTCGGTGAGATTGACATGTCATTGTCGTTGAGCACAATGATAAAATTACTCTCCAGCTTGGAAGCGTTGTTCAGCGCCTCAAACGCCATGCCCCCGGTCAGTGCGCCGTCCCCGATTACAGAGATGACCTTATAGCTTTCCCCATGCAAATCCCTGGACACTGCCATTCCAAGCCCTGCCGAAACAGAAGTCGAGCTGTGTCCGGTATTAAAGCAGTCGCAGTCGCTTTCTTCCGTTTTCGGAAAACCGCTCATCCCTCCGAACTGGCGCAGCGTCCCAAACCTGTCCCTGCGCCCGGTCAGTATTTTATGCGTATACGACTGGTGTCCGACATCCCAGATAATCTTATCCGCAGGCAGGTCAAAAACCAGATGCAGCGCAATCGTCAGCTCCACCACGCCGAGGTTCGACGCCAGATGCCCGCCGGTCTGCGAAAGGCTCTCGATCAGAAACTGGCGGATTTCGCCAGGCAGCAGCCGCAGCTCTTCCTGATCCAGTTTTTTTATGTCATTTGTGTCTGTTAGTTTTTCAAGTACCATTGTTTATCACCTTCTCCATAGACAGCCTCCTGGCAGCCGTCCGGATCATCCGCCGCACTGTCTGGCCGGATAGCTGTTTGGCTTACTTCCGGCGTTTTATCAAATACAAAAGCAGTGCGTTTAAAAATTCATTGCGCACGGAAAGCTGCTCCATACAAGAAAGCGCCTGCTGTGTCAGGTGTTCTACCTGCCTTTGCGCAGCGTCCATGCCATACAGCGAAACATACGTAACCTTCCGGTTTTTCTCATCCGAACCAACCGGCTTGCCAAGCTCCTCCAGCGTACTTGTCACATCCAGAATATCATCCTGAATCTGAAACGCCACGCCAACCTTTTGCGCCGCCTGCCCAAGCAGCGAAAGATCCAAATCATCCGCTCCCGCCAAAACTGCGCCGATCGTCATCGCCGCTTCGATCAGGGCCCCGGTTTTTAACCGGTAGATAACATCCAGCGTATCCCCGTCAATTGCCGGATTGTCTTCGTTGCACACATCTACAACCTGTCCGCCCAGCATCCCATAGATCCCGGCCTTCCCCGCCAGAATCGACACCGCCTTAGCTACCCGCAGCAGCTCCTCGCCCTGCACAAGGGCAAACGCCCGGGACGCTGTCTCAAATGCAAAATTCAACAGCGCGTCCCCCGCCAGAATGCCCATCGCCTCCCCATATACTATATGTGTCGTCTTCCGTCCACGGCGGTACGCATCATCATCCATCGCAGGCAGGTCATCATGGATCAGGGAATACGTATGAATCATCTCGATCGCTGCCAGAAACGGTTCCACAGCTTCCCTGCTCCCGCCGTACATCCGGTAGGTCTCCGCCAGCAGCATCGGCCGCAGCCGCTTTCCGCCGGATAAAATACTGTAACGCATCGCCTCCATCACAACCTTCTGGCGTCCTTCCTCTTTCGGAAGATACTTCTGCAGCACCTGTTCGACCGCAGCCGCCCGTTTGCGGATCTCTGTTTCGATTTCAAAAGCTTCCTCTCCAAAAACAAGCTTTTGATTTTCATTTTCTAACATTTCGTTTTTCCTTCACTTTTGCAGATTTTTATTCTTTCGCAATTCCTTTTGCAGGCATTCATTCTGTAAAATTTCCTTTTGCATAAGCCCTTTCATCTTCCATCTCTCCCCGGCTGCTGATGATCAGCATCTGTTTTTCAATCCGGTCCACTTTTTCATTGCAGATCCGCAATTTGCGGATACCCTCTTCATAATAGCGAAACGAGTCCTCCAGCGAAACCTGCGGGTTTTCCAAACATGCGATGCACTGTTCTACCTGCGCAAGCACCTCTTCCAGCTGCAGGTTTTCCTCCGGCTGCGGATACTCTTCCACAGCATTTCTGCTGCCTTCCGGCTGCGCACACCCTCCCACAGCATTTCCGCTGCCTTTCGGCTGCGCACACGCCTGTGTTTTTTTATTCTGCTCCATACTGTTCCCCTTCACCAAATGCATTTGCCGCCAATACTTCCGCCCGGATCGTTCCATCCAGCGTGCGTACATCGATCCGTTCCCCTTCCCTGACCTGGGAAATCTTTGTAACCGGACGCCCCTGGCTGTCCGTCACAAACGAAAATCCCTGGCTTAATTTCCTGACCGGAGAGCCCGCTTCCATACGCCCTGCCAGCAGCTGGATCTGATGGCGCAACTGCTCTATCCTGTTTTCCATACGCTGCTGCAGCTTTTCTTCCAGATCCGCCGTATACTGTTTCTTACTATTCAGCACCGCCTGCGGGCTTAAATAACCCATTTTGATTTTCAGCTGCTCCTGCCTTTGCCGTTCCATGCGGATATGCTCCCGCATCCGCATATGCAGCGTAGCCCCCATCATCCGCAGTAACTCCAGCAGCTGTTCCAGGTCATACACGGCAAGCTCCGCCGCTGCGGAAGGCGTAGGCGCCCTAAGGTCTGCGACATAATCTGCAATCGTCGTATCCGTCTCATGCCCGACCGCAGAAATCACCGGGATCCGGCATTCAAAAATCGCCCTTGCTACAATCTCTTCATTAAATGCCCAAAGATCCTCAATCGAGCCTCCCCCGCGTCCGACAATCATCGTATCCACGCCAAGCTGCTCCAACGCATGAATCCCGTTTACAATACTCTGCGCCGCTCCGTCTCCCTGCACAAGCGCGGGATATAAAATCAGCTGAACATACGGATTCCGCCTGCGGCTGATATTGCGGATATCCTGGATCGCCGCTCCGGTCGGCGCCGTTACGATTCCAAGCCTGCGGATATATTTCGGAATCGGCTGCTTATACTCCGGCGCAAACATCCCCATTTCCGCAAGCTCCTTTTTCAGCGCCTCAAACCGCAAAAACAAAGCCCCCGCACCGTCCAGCTCAATCTCCTTGGCATAAAGCTGGTAACGCCCGTCCCGCTCATACACCTCCACAGAACCCGTCACCACGACATGATCCCCGTCCCGCATACGGAATTTCAGCCCGTTTTTCCGGTTTCCCGCAAACATAACCGCCGCCATCGTCCCAGAGCTGTCTTTCAAAGAAAAATAAATATGTCCGGAGCTATGATATTTGCAGTTGGAAATCTCGCCCTTCACACTCAGCCTTTCCAGCAGAAAATCCTGCGCAAACATATTTTTAATATACGTATTAATCTGTCCTACACTATATACACGTTTTTTCATACACGTTTTTTCATACCCGTTTTGCCAGTACTCCATTCGCCATTTTTCAGCCGGCTACGCCAGCTTTGCCAGCACGCCATTCACAAAGGAAGGCGCACCGTCGCTGCTGTAAATCTTGGCCAGCTCCACCGCTTCATTAATCGCCACCCCTGTCGGGATTTCTTCTTCAAAACGAATTTCATAAACCGCCAGACGGATCAGAGCCAGATCTACCTTAGCCATCCGGTTCGTCTTCCATCCGGTCGCCTTTTCATTGATCAGGGCATCGATTTCCTCCCTGCGCTTATATATTTCCCGCAGCTTTTGTTCCATATAGGCACGCTTGCCCTCATTCGCCTCCGCAAGCTCCTCCATGAAAAGGCCAATCTGCTCTTCCATTTCCGCCTCTTCATAAAATTCTGTCTGAAATAACATTTTAAAAATCTGTTCCCTGATTTCTCTCCTGTTCATAACTCCCTTTCCCATTTCTTACTGCCGCCCGCCAGATCTTTCCCATCCCGGCGCCGGCAGCAGCTTAAATTCCATTCGCATCTGATAAGATAAAAGGAGTGCCTGCATGACACTCCCCAAATAGCCGCTATCCGGCTTGTGATCCAGGCATTATTTATGATTCCCCATATCGACACTGGCAATCCGGATATTAACAGCATTCACTTCCAGTCCTGTCATCGTTTCAATCGCCGTTTTTACCTTTTCCTGCACTTTTGCAGAAATCTCCGGTATCGAATATCCATATGCAATATTCAATGCCACATCAACGGTCACACAGTTATCGATCACGTCCACTTTTACGCCTTTTGCGAGGTTCTTTTTGCCAAGCTTGCTGACAAGTTCATTTGTAATATTCCCAGCCATGGAACCGACGCCTTCCACTTCCGTAGCTGCCAGTCCGGCAATAATCGTGACGACTTCATCTGCGATATTGACTTCGCCGAGGTTGTCTTCTTTGATGCTGTATACCTTTCGATCTTCTGACATGTAATTTCCTCCTAATATGATCCGCTTGTTTGGGATGTTTCGATGTTATTTATTTTATCAGAATTGCGGGGGAAGTACAACCGTCTGGGGGAAATTTCTTGGGTGGATTGTGTGGGGGCAAGGGGGGTGAGGAGGGAGGACGCCGGATGAGGGGGCGGGGGCCTGGCTTGCGGCTCCTGTTCCAGAATGTTAAGAATCCCTAAGCATTCTGCGTTTACACAGTGGCACCGTCCGGGCGCAGCGCCTAGTTCGCCCTGGCTAAACGCCAGAAGCTAAAGGCGCTGCTGGGCTTCGCCCCTACTTTATAGAGCAGAATGCTAAGGGCTTCTAAACATTCTTCCAACGTCCCCGCAAGCCAGGCCCCCGCCCCCTCATCCGGCTGGTTTTCTCTGGCTTTACGTGAGGCACGGCAGACGTTGTGGCATTGCGGTTGTGTAGTAAGGTGCGGCAGATCTTGTGGCATTATGGCTGATATTGTATAAGGTACAGCAGATCTTGTGACAATGCAGCAGGTATTGCAGCATTGCGGCAGGTATTGCAGCATTGCGGCAAGTATCGTGGCATTGCAGAATAATTCGAAAAGCTTTTGTAAATGCCAACTGCAAATTCATCCAAAACGTACACAGTCAGTCATGTAAGCCTGAGAAAACCAGCCGGGTGAGTGGGAAATGGCCTGGCTTCCGGCAACGTTGGAAGAATGTTTAGAAGCCCTTGGCATTCTGCTCAATAAATCAGGGGCGGAGCCCAGCGGCGCCTTTAGCTTCTGGCGTTTAGCCAGGGCGAACTAGGCGGCGCGCCCGGACGGTGCCACTGTGTAAATGCAGAATGCCTAGGGATTCTTAACATTCTGGAACAGGAGCAGGAAGCCAGGCCATTTCCCACTCACCCGGCGTCCGCACAACCATACCCCGCCCTTTGCAAAAGCATCCGCATATCCACACCCCCGGCCAAAAATACATTGCACTCTCTCCACAAACATTCTATAATAATACACAAATTCACACCCACTGGAGGACACCCTTATGCTAAAAAGTTCCGACCTGTTTCATCTCGCATTTTACAAAAAATCCGCCTACACCGGAAGTATGGAAGGCATGCGCTTTTACATCGAAAAGGCATCTGAAAACGATCAGGATATCTTCAAAGCCTGGATCTTTCCCGGCCCCTTATGTTTTTCAAAAACAGACCAAAGCCTGAAAGAATCCAAAACCTTTGCCTTTTCGGAAGACAGCATTGCCCGGATCGCGGACTGGCTGAATGAACAATATGCCAAACGTCCGGAATATTGGAACCAATATAAATCTCTGCTTTCCGTACCGGGCAAATAAGGCTGCGCCGGGCTTTGCTATTGGGTAAATGGAGCCTGGGCTTGCTGTGTACGGATCATTTCAAGAAGTTCTTCTTCATCTATGATCCGGATGCCTAACTCCTTTGCCTTGGCCAGCTTGCTGCCTGCGTTTTCTCCGGCCAGCAAACAGGTGGTCTTTTTGGAAACGGAACCGGATACTTTTCCTCCGTTTTGCTCGATCATTTCTGCCGCCTGTTTCCGGTCCAGATTGGGCAGTGTACCTGTTATGACGAATGTCATTCCTGCAAAGCGTTCGCTTTCGCCGGCCTGCCCGATGCGTGCTGTATTGACGCCTTCGTCCTGAAGGCGTTTTAGCATTTCCTGGTTGGAGGTGTCTGCGAAAAAGGAGCGGATACATTCTGCGCTGACGGTTCCGATATCCGGTACCTCGGTAAGCTGTTCCGGTGAAGCGGATGCAACGTTTTCAATGGTGCCGAATTGTTTCATAACGGCTTTGGCTGCGGCCTTGCCGACGTTTGGTATACCGAATCCGGTGAGCAGCTGGCAGGCGTCCCGCTGTTTTGCCTGCTCGATGGCTTCTAATAGCTTGTCTGTATTTTTTTCCTTGCCGATGATGCCTTCCTCGATCAGCTGGCTGCGGTGGTTTTTCAGGGAAAAAATGTCTGCGATGTTTTGGATAAAGCCGCGCCTTACGAGCTCTTCGATGTACACAGTTCCAAATCCTTTGATATCCATCGCATCCCTGCTGACAAAGTTAATAATTTTGCGTTCGATCTGGGACGGGCAGTCCGGGGACGGGCAGCGGATATCTGCGGTGTCTTTTTCGCGGACAGTTTTGGTGCCGCAGACCGGGCAGGTGTCCGGCAGATGATAGCGTTTTACGTTTGCTTCTCTTTTTTCTTTGACGACTTCCCGGATTTTGGGGATGATCTCGCCGGATTTGTAGACTTTGACGTAGTCTCCGATCCCGACGTCCAGCTGGTCGATAAAGTCCTGGTTATGCAGCGTCGCGCGTGAGACGGTCGTGCCGCACAGCCGTACGGGCTCAAAGATCGCGGTCGGCGTAATTCTGCCGGTTCTGCCGACGGACACTTCAATATCAAGTATTTTTGCTTCTTTTTCTTCCGGCGGATATTTGTATGCTACGGCCCATTTCGGCACTTTGGATGTCGCGCCCAGCTTTTGCCTGTCTGCAATGCGGTTCAGCTTGACGACCGCGCCGTCGATATCGTATGGCAGTTTTCCGCGGTTTTCCCCGATCGCGCAAATAGCATCCCATACTTCCTGCGCGGTATGGCAGACACGGTAATCCTCGATCACCGGAATGCCCTGTTTTTTCAGATATTCGTAGCCCTGCGTATGTGTTTCAAATGTCCCGCCGCGCACCTGCTGGATATTAAAGACAAACATCGACAGCCCGCGCTCCTTTGTAACTGCTGTATCCAGCTGGCGCAGGGTGCCTGCCGCACAGTTCCTCGGATTGGCAAATACCCGCTTCCCCGCCAGCTCCTGGCGCGCGTTGACTTTTTCAAATGCCTCGTTCGTCATGTAGACTTCGCCGCGGACTTCCAGATATGGGAGCGGCTGTTTTAATTTTTTCTTTACGTCTTTGATGACTTTTGCATTCGCGGTGACATCTTCCCCGAAATTAATGCCGTCTCCCCTGGTTTCTGCCAGCTTTAACACGCCGTCTTCATAACGGAGCGCCAGCGAAAGGCCGTCGATCTTATACTCGACGACAAATTCCGCTTCTTCCAGCTGTTCTTTCATATCGTTGACAAATTCTTCTACTTCTTCTTTGGAAAATACATCCTGCAAGCTTAGCATCGGTACGTTATGCCGCACGAGCACGCCCGCTTCCCGCTTCGCGGCGCCGCCGACCTTCTGTGTGGGGGATTCAGGCGTGACAAATTCAGGGTGTTCGTTTTCAAGCGCTTTTAGCTCCTGCATCAGCTGGTCATATTCGTGGTCTGTAATCTGCGGGTCGTCCTGGTTATAATAACGGTCCATATGGTACCGGATCGTTTTGGTCAATTCCTCATATCTTTCTGCCGGATTCATTGTTCTTCCTCCCATAGCTGCTGATCCATACTGCATTTTGCAAACCGGACGGTATCGTTGGAAGAGCCTTCCAGCAGCTGTTCCAGACGGATCCGTTCCTGCGGCGTTACCATCCGGTATTTTCCGGACGGCAGATCCCCGAGATGGATGTTCATAATCCTCACTCTTTTTAGGCTAACCACCCGGTAATCAAAATATTCACACATTCTGCGAATCTGGCGGTTCATCCCCTGCGTCAGAATCATACGGAAGCTTCGTTTTCCCGTACGTTCGACCTTGCACTTTCTTGTCATGGTCCCCAGGATCGGTACGCCGTCGGCCAAAGCGTGCAAAAAAGAATCTGTTACTGTTTTATGGACGGTAACCACATATTCTTTCTCATGATGGTTGCCGGAACGCATAATCTTATTGACAAGGTCCCCCTCGTTTGTCATAAGCAGCAGCCCTTCCGACTGCTTGTCCAGCCTGCCGACCGGATAAATGCGCTGCGGATAATTTAAAAAATCCACAATATTTTGTTTCTCCCTTTTTTCCGCAGTGCAGACAATCCCCCTCGGCTTGTTTACAGCCAGCAAAATACGTTCCTCCTGCGCTTCTACCAGCCTGCCCTGCACATACACCTGCGCATCCGGCAAGACCAGGTCGCCGACACCTGCAGTCCTCTCTCCGATACGCACATTGCCTGCCGCAATCTGGCGGTCGGCCTCTCTTCTGGAACAGATGCCCGCCGCGCTTAAATATTTATTAATCCGGACCCCTGCTGCTTTTTTCTCCTCCATAAATCATACCTTTCCTGATTTTCCGTAACCGTCCGCATATTCCAGAGCGGTTACACCGCAACCGTTCAGATCACCCATTGAACTGTTACGTTACACCATTTTTGCATGTAAAAAAGCGGATGCTGTACTGCCAGATTCTATCTTTTACAAATACAGCAACCGCTTTTATTTTTCGTTATTTTAAAAACTCGGTCTTTGCAAAACCAGTCTGGCCATTCCAGGAAACTTTTGTCCAGCCTTCTGCATAACTCATAATAACCGTAACCACATCGCCCTGGTAAGCAAGCCCTACCCGATCCGCCGTTTCGCTCATCGACGTACGGATATTGACAGACTGCGTCAGCGTAATCCTGTCGCCTTCATTCAGATAAGTCGTCCTTGACGGCGTATCCGTTTGCGAAGAGCTCTCAACCTTGGACTTGCTGGATACGATAAACTCTTTCTTTACATATCCAAACTTGCCTTTGCTGCGGATTCTGAACCAGCCGTCCTTGCTCTTTCCATAAATCATAACCTTTGTGCCTGCATCCAGCGTCTTTACAACATCACTGTCCGTACTCGGCTTTTTACGCAGGTTCACACCTGTCTTGGCATAGGCCACACGTTTCTGGACTTCTACCTTGGACGGATCGGATACAATATATTCTTTGCTGATATAACCGGTCTTGCCTTTACACTTCACCTTAAACCAGCCGTCCTTGCTGGTGCCGTAAATTGTTACTTTTGTACCTGCATTCAAAGTCTGCAGAATATCGCTGCTTGTGCTCGCTTTTTCACGCATATTTACTTTGGTCTTTGCATAAGCAGTCCTTGTCTTTTCCTGTGCGGAATTGTCCGGTTCCCCGCTATCTGTCTGGCCGGAGGACGCATTGCCTGTGTTACCGTCATTCTGACCGTCATCGTTTGAAGCGTCCGCTTTCTGGCCATCATCCGTTTTGCTGTCCGTATCTTTCGGTTTGTCTTTTTTGCCGTCCTCTTCATCCGTTGCAGTCTGAGGAGTAAAGCTTGCAACCCATTCGGCAAGCACCTCCTGCATCGTTACCGTGGCCATCTTTTTTAATTCTTCGTCTTTTTCCAGCGCTTCGTCATATTTTTTCTGGACATCTTTGACCAGCTTTAAAATATCCTCATCCTGCGAAAATTCTGTCAGCAGCGTATTCACTTCCAAATTCGTTTTGTTTTCCACAAGAGATTCATTGGAAGAGCTGTATGCATTATCTATGTATGAATTACCTTTATCATCCGTACGAACATAAAAAGTGTCCAGATTCGGAATCGTTGTCTGCATATCCTTATAGCGGATCTGTACAACAACGGATACGATATATTCGCCTTCAGCAAGTCCTTTTTTTGTGTAACAGTCAATATCTTCGTATGCGTCTACCAGCTCACTGACACATTTGATATAGCTTTTTTCCGTATCCGAAATAGGGAATGCAATCTTTCCAATTGATTCCGTATCCCCCTGTGCATAATAATTATAGTAATCCTGAAACAATTTATTGATCTGCGGATAAGCATTTTCCTCCAGCTTTTCCGAACCGCCCTGATCATCCGTACCGGTACTTCCCTGTGTCACCTCCGGCTCCTTCGGGTCTTTTCCGCCCGAAACCTTGTTAGATGTCGATACCACAACCGCCAATAAAATAAGCATCGCCCCGGTTGCAATATATTTTTTATATTTTGAACAGATATTTTTAATTCCGCTTACATTAACATCTGTGTTATTTTCTGTCTGATTCTCTTTATCATTTAACTGATTGGCTGCCATTGACTGCCTCCTTATCTATCACTGAAATTTTCCTGAAATTTTACGAATTGTTTTAGCCATGCCACTATACGAAGTCGCCTGCCAAGCGATTATGAGAAAAAATGCAACCGGCGGGAATCGAACCCACATTACAGGAGTCGGAGTCCTGCGT
>CANOET010000086.1 GCA_947564835.1 uncultured Eubacterium sp.
GCCCCAGTCCGCCCAAGGTGTACCTCCCGGCGCGTCCCCTGGCCACAGCCCGCAGAGTCGTCCGGTTAGCCACAGCCCCTGCACACAGCCCGCAAAGTCGTCCAGTTAGCCACAGCCCGCAGAGTCGCCCGGTTAGCCACAGCCCCTGGGGCCAATCAAAATCTATCGGGAAGCCCAAAAACACAGCGCAATATCAAAAGTGTCTCTTTTCTGCTTCATCCAGGTTAGTTTTCCTTTAAAATAATGTCTAACACACGGTCCATACTTTTATCCAGCTTGTTTTTCAGCATCAGTTCCCGCATTTCCCTGCGGATCTGCGGTGTTTTAACCAGCCAGCAGAACGTGGAAAGCAGTGTGTCCGGGCTCACCTGCGTGCCTAGCCCCAGGTTTAAAAACCCGTTTTCCATCTGTGCGAATGTATGCAGCTGTTCCCGTTCGTTCTGTGCCATTACAATGGCTGGGACTCCCATTACGGCCAGTTCGAATACTGTCCTGCCCTGGGATGTAAATGCCAGGTCCGCATGCTGCATATATTGGGAGACATTGCGGACATCCTTATGGACGAACAGCCTGTGGCCTGTGTCTGTTACAATTTTATTTTCATCTGCAGGATAGCCGCACCCCAGAAGAAAATGCAGTTCCATTTCCGGTTCCTGTTCCTGCAGTTTTCCGGCAATGCCGTATATTTTTTTCGTCAGGTTGGACGGATCGGTGCCGCCGAACATGACAAGCACATTCCGGACGCGGCTGGAAAATTCCTTCGGCTTGCGCATAAAAAATTCATCGCGGATACAGACATACCCGGCTCCCACATATTCGTTCGGGCGCGGCGTCTTTGTATGGTAAAGCGCGTTAATTACCGCATCTGCATAAACCGCCCCTTCTCCCAGATCTTCCATTGTTATCACGCGGCCCGCCAGCTGTTTGAGCTTCTGTACATGCTCTTTTGACGTATTCAGACAGTCAATTATGGCAATATCTGCCTGATACTCTTTTAGAAACGCATAAAAATCTGTTTCTTTTTCAATCCCGTACACCGGAAGGCAGGAGTTTTTTAGTTTTTCATATCCTTCTTTATGATTCTTATTTGTCACAAATATGATTTCCTGGCCTGTCATGCGCAGGGCCAGCGTCAGGCAGCGGTAAATGTGGCCCATGCCCAGTTCCTGGTAGCCGTCTGCCCGGAAAACGATCTTTTTTTGTCTGCATGCATGTTCGCAAATTATCCAGTCGTCTGCCGTATCGATATCAACGGCTTCCCTCCCGGGTATCTCGTAGACGGAAATGTGCGGTCCAAGGCGGCTGTCTTTTGTAATAAATTCGCGTTTTGTAATAAAAAATGCCCCGGTTTCCATATAATCTGCGGGCAGCTGCTGCCGGTTCCTGCGTTCCTGGTAATTCGGCACAAACCGCTGCCCGTCTTTTCTCCAGGATAAATGTGCATGGTTGACAACGCTGATCAGGGTGTCTGCTCCTTCGCTGATAAATGCCGTGGCTGCTTTGTTTAACGTATCGCTTGTCAGCAGCGGCGACGTGGGCTGCAGCGTGACTACTGCGTCATAACGGTATCCGCGCAGCTGCTCCATCTGTAAGACCGCGTCATAAATAACCGGATCCAGCGTGATATCGTCCGCTGCCAGCTCCGCTCCCCGGCTGAGCGCTTGTGTACCGTACAATTTTGCAACCGCCATAATCTCCCGGTCGTCTGTTGTAACAGCAATATCCGTAACTGCCGTACAGCTTTGCGCATTGCGGATGGCATAGCTGATCAGCGGCTTTCCGTTCATCATGCGGATATTTTTGCGCGGGATCCCTTTGGATCCTCCCCTTGCCGGAATGACTGCCAATATTTTCATATGTTATTACCTCCAAAAATTCAGGCGCTGTATTCACGGTCCGCCGCGCGGCGTATTACCGGCGGCTTTCTATGCAGCTGCGAAGGCTCTCCACATGCTGTTCCATCTGCCGGTAATACGCCTGCATCAGCCGGAATGCATGCCTGATCTGCAGAAAATCCGCCTGGTACAGGTTGTTCAGATGGTCATCCAGCAGCTGCAGCAGATAAGCATTTTCCGATTTGCCGACCGTACTGATCATGTGTTCACCGTCCGGCCAGGTTTTGACCGCATAATCATACGCGGTGATCGGACAAAGCCCCAACGCTTGGTTTACTCCGGCGCCCCTGCCGTCCTCTTCGATCAGAACCGAACAGTTCCTGCGGCTTAAGTTATAAATATGTGCATGTACGCGGAAGCCGATATGCAGGTCGCAGTCATCGTAGACGTCAAACCCATCTTGCCCATAACTGATATCGATACATTCTGCCCCCAGCTGCGTGCATGCAGAAACTGCCTGGCAGATCCGCTGGGAAGCCTGGCTGCTGGTATACGCATCCTGCGTAATCCCGCGGTGGAATACCACTTTTACCTCCGCCGCCGGAAACACCTGGCGAAGATATGCGGTAACATCTGTCAGCTGCTGTAAATACCCCGGATCGGCCGGGTCTGAAATACATACTTTTTTCACCCGGCGCGGATCCGTCTTTCCAAAGTCCTGCTGGTCTACAAAATCCAGATGATACCAGGCCGGACACCCCGTCATCCGTCCGGACCAGATGCCCTGGCTGCGCATCACGCTGACGCTGTACCAGTCCCGGCACCCTAACAGCTTTGTATCGCTTTCGATCCTGTGCAGCAGCTGCTTGGTGGATGCACTGAACCGGTAATTGTACACGGCTTTGTTGGCGCTGCTGCTGCCGAACCACCCAAGGCCCAGGGCAAACATCGGTATCCGGATACGGTTCAGGTCACTGACCAGCGGAAACGCCTGCGGATACAGCTGCGGGATATATGCAGGTCCGCCGCAGAAAATCATAGCATCCATCTGGTTGATTTCTTCCAGGTCGTCTTCGATGCTTTTGCACCGGTTATAAAAATGCAGCTCCGCATCCGGATAGACGTGACGGATCAGCCCTTCGCTGCGTTTTACAATTAAAAAATCACCGGCATTCTTTAACGCCCCCGACATCATCGCAAATTTCAGATTCGCTGTTTTTGCCACAGCCATCCATATCCTCCTTTCGCAGCTCCCGTTTTGCAATATCCTTAAGCAGGGCTGCGCATTGTTCCAGAAGCTCGCTGTATTTCATCCCTTTTCTCGCGATCTCCCTCGTCTCTTCTTCAAGCGTTCCATTTTCATAATAATATTCGCTGCGGATAATAAAATCAGCGCCCGGAACTGTCGCCTCGATCAGCTGAAAAGCGTCTTTTTGGCTGCATTGCCCGGACAATTTTTTGATCACGGCAAGCTGCTTTTTACAGCTGTCTTTATTCATGCTTTTCGAGCTGCCTATCTGCCCCAGTTGGCGGAATGCATCGTGCAGCTGCCTGGCAATTGTTTCGATTTCTTCATACTCGCCCGGTATGCTGTGCAGGTATTCGACCGCTTTTTCATATTCCTCCCTGGAAAAGGCAGATTTCATGCGCGCGATACATGTCTCAAATGAAATTTCCTGCGTACATGTCTCTACGATCGCATCCTTTAGCGTCATTAATTCCGTGCCTTCGATCCATGCCCCGCCTTCTGTCGCATTGATCACCCGGACATGGTAGCGTTTTTTTACCCCTGTGACATACTTATGGAACCAGTCCAGATACATGCGCAGGTTCAGCAGCGTAGGTACCTGTTCTTCATAGTTGCCCTTTACCATAATCATATGGTCTGTATTTTTTTCCGGCATGACCTCTTCAAATGTGCCGTCTGCATGGGACTTATGATTGGTATACGCCAGATCCTGCCCGACCATAATAATCGTGTCAAAGCCCATTTTATACAGCAAAGAGAAACAGTTGCAGGCCACGGAGCCGCCCGTAGCGACGCCCGGAAATTCTTTTTTATGCATGTTGTAAATATGCCGCGGAATCAGATAACCGTCCGAATAAAAGATCTTTTTGGCCTTCTGGCGTTCCAGCAGGGCATGACGCGCCGAAGTGGGCGCAATGACAGGGATATTTTCCGCGCCGTCGATCTCCACCAGCGCCAGCAGCTTATGCGGATCAATCGTCAAAAAGGCATCCGGCACAATACCGGCCTTCATCAGCGGCTTGATTGCCGTATCTACCGCCAAAATAAACGCTTTGTTCTTCGCCTGCCTGAGTTCCTGGATATTTTTATTTAAAGACGGGCCTGCCGCAACCAGTATGGCCGGGCCGTTATGCGGAATCGCTTCCGACAGCAGCTTCGTGTTGTACCCGTCACAGACATATTTCAGATTGCCGAGCACATTCTGCGCAAGGTCCTTGCAAAATAAAACGCCCGTATTATAACCGACCTGCATGGATTCTGTTTTGCGCTGAAGCTTTTTGATATAGCAAAGCAGCTGCTCCCCAAACAGCGCCCGGTAGCCCGGATGGATTTCTTCTCTGAGAAAATTCAGGCTTTCAACGGCAACGACACGGTTCATGACAGGCTCAAATTCCGTTTCGTTCACCCCTTCCACTAAAAACGCGATCGGACGGCCCTGCAGCTCTTCTGAGAGATCGGTTTCCTGCAGCATGGCCCGAAAGATTGTTACAGACGGTTCATATACAATCAGGTTCACTTCTTTTTCCGTATGCTGTGCAAGCGCCTTAAGATAAGCCCCGCTGCCAGCGCCGAACAGGAATACCGGCGCATACTTATGAATCCTGCCCAGCCGCTG
Organism: uncultured Eubacterium sp.; assembly: GCA_947564835.1. GTDB lineage: Bacteria > Bacillota > Clostridia > Lachnospirales > Lachnospiraceae > Eubacterium_J. The sequence goes on from CANOET010000086.1 coordinate 4,700, forward strand.
CAGCCAGATCTCCACCGGCTCCTTCGCATTCCTTTTTCCGCCCAGATAGATCCTGCGTTCCCCTTTCCTAATCCGGAAAATCAGTTCCCCGTCCCTGGAAACCTCCCTGCACACTTCCAAATCTTCTTCGTTATCCTTACTTTTCAAAAACAGCTCCACAAAGGACGGATACCATTTTCTCATAGCAGCTATATTTTTATCCCAGATTTCCCTACTCATCTTCCGTCTCCTTCGTCTCCCCGACCGAAAGATCCGCGAGTTCCCGCAGACCATAATCCAATGTATCAACCATATATACAATATCCCTCTGGCTGGCCGCTTCCAGATAATCCTTTAACACTTCCAGGACATAATTTTTCAGCTCCTCATACGCTTTTTCTTCTATCCCATAGATATTCCCCTGTAAAAAACCGCTGCAGTACTGCTGTATCTTCTCCGCCAGCACCAGTGCTTTTTCTATCACATTTTCGTCCTTATGAAAGTGATAGGACATACAGATCAGGTCAATCCCCCGGATCAGTTCCAACGCCAGTTTCTCCATACAAATCCCTCATATTCCTCTTTGACCGAAAACAGAGGTACGACATTTGCGTACCTCTGCAGTTGTATCTGTTATATAGCGACTTCCTGTCTTATATTTACTGTAACAAGGACAATACGCCCTGGTTGGACTGATTTGCCTGCGCAAGCATAGACTGGCCCGCCTGTGCAAGGATATTGTTCTTGCTGTATTCCACCATTTCAGATGCCATATCGGTATCACGGATTCTGGATTCCGCTGCAGCCGTATTCTCAGATACGTTATCCAGGTTTGCGATCGTATGCTCCAAACGGTTCTGCAGCGCACCGAGCGCAGATCTCTGTGTAGATACCCGGTTGATCGCATCCTGTACGGCAGTGATCGTTGCGTTTGCTTTTGCATACGTATCTACGGCTGGTTTTGTCATGGTAAACGGTGTAGCAGAAGCTGCTACGGTTACATCGTCTGCGACTACATTTTCCAGTTTGAGATGATCTGCATAATTTGCACTCATTTCTGCTACCATTGCACTCTTTGCTATTGCAATATCGTCCTTCATTGCAGATGCAACGGTAGCGTAGCGTACAAATCCTGCCTCTTCCTGTATTGGTACATTTTTGGTAGAAGTTCTGGCTGCTACGCTGACTGCAGATGTTTTCTGCGCACCGCCGCTCAGTGCCGGAACTACACTGCCTGCAGCATTTGTGCTCGTAAGATTTGTTGTACTCATTTTAGCTGCAATATTAACGGTACTTGTTGTCATCTTATTAACCGTAGAAGTTCTGCCTGATATATTAACCGTAGACTTCTTCTGAACAGCACCGCTCAGTGCCGAAACTGCGCTGCCTGCAGCATTTGTACTCATTAAACCAACTGTGCTCGTTCTGGCTGCAATATTAATCTCGCTGGTCGCAGGTCCGCCTGAAGTCGTCTTGCTGCCGGTATAATATACCGTACCGTCCGAAGCGGTCTTCATTGCGTACTGATCTTCATTTGCAGCCCTGGAAATCGCAGCCTTAAATACAGAAATCGCATTCGCCTTATTTTGATCCGGTGTATGATCTACATTATAGGTATAAGTATTTCCCTTGTAAGTAATCTCTGTCGGCCTCTGGCCTGTCTGTGTCTTTCCCTGCTCTTCACCCTTGATGCTTCTTAAACCAAGCGTTTCCGCGTTCATATTGTCAATGGTGATCTGGATTTTCTGGTTTTCATTCGCGCCGACCTGCAGGTTTTTATTCTGGAACGTACCGTCTAACAGATTCTGCTTATTGAACTGGGTCGTTGTGGAAATACGGTCCAGTTCCTGTGTTAACTGGTCTAACTCCTGGTTGATCGCATCACGGTCAATTCCTTCATTCGTATCATTTGCACCCTGTACAGCCAGTTCATTCATTCTCTGGAGAATGGAATGAGCTTCATTTAAAGCACCTTCAGCCGTCTGGATCAGCGATACGCCATCCTGCGCATTTGTAGAAGCACGGTTCAGGCCGCGCACCTGGCTTCTCATTTTTTCAGAAATCTTAAGCCCCGCCGCGTCATCGCCAGCACGGTTAATACGGTAACCGGAAGATAATTTCTCCGATGATTTAGACTGTGAGCCAGTGGTAACTCCCAACTGACGGTTTGCGTTCATTGCTGTAATGTTGTGCTGTACTACCATTGCCATAATATTTTCCTCCTTGTTTTGAAAATGCCGCAATTCCGTTTGCGTGCATGTGCATAAATGATTTATAACAACACCGGGCCCCTAGGTTAACCCGGCACTATTATCATGAAAGTATCCCTGGATGCCGCACCGCGCTACATCCTTGCATTTGCTCTTTCCTGCATCTGCTGCCCTCTGGCCTTTCTGCGTTCCTCCTTAAGGATTGCCGTGATTTTTTGCCGGGCTTCACTGGAAATTCCTTTTTCTTTATAATGCGTCACCATATTTCCCGGCTCCGCCTCCATCATCTTCTTTTCGAGCGCGGCGCTCCTCGCAATATTCATCTCCTTCGGCGCATCGACTAAAATCCGCAGGTTATTGGCGCTGCCTCCGGCAAATACCAGCTTGATCTCATTGCCGATCAGCAAGTATTCACCTGGTTTTACGGTCAGTTTCAGCATAAGAACCTCCTTGTTTTCCTTCCGGTCCGGGTAATACGGACGGTGCAGGATGCAACTTTCTCTACAAACTGTTGCATTTTGCCGGATTTTGTCGGGAGACGTTGAAAATGCAAGGTTCTGGCGGATTTGGGATTGTTTGGGGAAATTTAATTTTTTTGAAAATGGGGGTTAAGTATTGGCTGGAAAGGCCGATAATAATAGTGTCTAAATAAAAATGCAACATTTTGTAGAAAATGTTGCATTTTATCTTGCGGCCCGGACACCGGAGGAGGGGGAAGGGCATGGATTTTTATATGTGTCCTAAATGTAGTGAAGGTTATTTTTTTAATAATGCGGAACAATTTTCTACAATTTGCCCAGATTGTGAATGTAGAAATGAATAGTAATGAAGCAAAACAGAAGAGACATCATAAAGATGTCTCTTCATTCTAGCCATGAAAGGGCTAAAAGATATTTGATTTTCTACTCATAAGAGCTATTTTTCGATATATGCTTTACACATTTCCTCTAATAAATCAAAGTTGCAACATCTTTCTTTTGCTGCAATATCTGCTTTTGTTAATTCAGAATCATCCGTGTGGAACAAACGATATAAATTTTCAGATTTTCTTATTATAACATTTTCTATAGAAATTAATGCTTTATATTGATTCTGTAAAAGGTTCCTATAATTTTCATCCTGTTCATCTTTAAAATCAAATTCTATGATACATTCTTTATTAACAGGAATCATTTTATTGAAATTTATAGCACCGTATTCCCCATTCTTAATTTTATGAAAATCTTTTGCGTTTTTCATCTTTTTATGTTTTGGCTTTGGAGAAGATAAAGGTATGTAATAGTTCAAATTGTTTATTATATACACAACTCCAATATAAGGACGCTTCTCATTTTTATTTGTTAAAACCTTACTTTCTTTCGTTCTTAAAAAGTTAATATAATCTTCTTTAATTTTATATACCTTCATGTTTCACCTATATATAATAAAAGGAACTGACTAATGCCAGCTCCTTATTTTAATTCCTTTTTTTATGGTGTAGGCTCACTCGCTATTTTCATTTCCCTTTTGCTGGTGGGGACTCACTCGCTATTTTAATGTTTCACTTGTATGGTAGAAACTCACCGCATAGAAATCATATAGACTTAGACTTCTTGCTTTTATTATACACCGTTCATTGAAACATGCAATATGTAAATTATAAAATTTTTATAAACAGTGTTTCTTCACGTTCTTCCATATGTAAATTAAATATAATTATATCAATAATGCTAGACATTGAACACTTTTTAAGTTATTATATTATACAAATATACCAACATTTTACTCTGACAAGTCCATACAACATTATAAATTATGTATGAGAGGAGAAAACCCAGTATTGATAAGGGATTCCTTCTCTTTTTTGCTTTGTAAGTGTTAAAAACGAAAGTATAAGTATACACAATTTTGAAAGAACATGCAACGAATAAATTGCAAATTTCTTATAAACAGCTTGCCTGTGAACAGTAACAAGTCGTCCGGTCAGCCACATCCCCCGGCGAATAAAATATTGACATTCCCAAAAACCTCTTTTATAATTTCAAACAGAACCTCAAAACAAACACCATCCGCCGTTTCCACCCCGGCCACCAACCAGACACCGCAAAATGCACAGTCTAAAACCGCTGCTGCATACGCGCAATCACAATAAAGGAGAATCTATCATGAACGAACTAGAACTGAAATACGGCTGCAATCCAAATCAAAAACCTTCCAGAATCTTTATGAGCGACGGAACCGACCTGCCCATCCGTGTATTAAACGGCAAACCCGGCTATATCAATTTTCTGGACGCCTTCAACGGCTGGCAGCTTGTTACGGAATTAAAAAAAGCAACGAACCTCCCGGCTGCTACTTCTTTCAAGCATGTCTCCCCGGCCGGGGCAGCTGTCGGGCTTCCATTGAATGAGATTGAACGCAAAATCTACTGGGCTGACGATTACAATATCGCTTATTCTCCGTTGGCAAGCGCTTATGTCCGTGCCAGGGGCGCAGACCGTATGTCATCTTTCGGTGATTTTATCGCACTTTCTGATGTCTGTGATGTGCCGACCGCGGAATTTATCAAGCATGAAGTATCCGACGGCGTCATTGCCCCAGGTTATGAACCCAAAGCCCTGGAGATCTTAAAGACCAAAAAACGCGGCGCGTATAATGTAGTCGAAATCGACCCTTCTTATACCCCTGCGCCAGTGGAACGCAAAGAGGTGTTTGGCATTACCTTTGAGCAGGGGCGTAATGAATTAAATATTGACCGTGAATTTTTCAGCAATATCGTAACCGAAAATAAAGAACTGCCAGAATCCGCCAAAATCGACCTGGCTATTGCAATGATTACCTTAAAATATACGCAATCTAATTCTGTCTGTTATGTAAAAGGCGGCCAGGCCATCGGTATCGGCGCCGGACAGCAGTCCCGCATCCACTGCACCAGGCTGGCGGGGACAAAAGCGGACAACTGGTTCCTGCGCCAGGCCCCGCAGGTGCTTAACCTCCAGTTCCGAGAGGATCTGAAACGGGCCGACCGTGATAACGCGATTGATTTGTATATTGGAGAAGATGCTATGGACGTGCTTGGCGATGATGTGTGGGCGCATACATTTCAAGTCAAACCTCCGGTATTTACGAAGGAAGAAAAGCGCCAGTGGCTGAGCCAGAATACCGGTGTTACACTTGGCTCTGATGCCTTTTTCCCGTTCAGCGATAATATCGAACGTGCATTCAAAAGCGGTGTCAAATACGTCGCGCAGCCTGGCGGCTCGAAACGTGACCAGGATGTGATCGATGCCTGCAACGCACATCAGATGGTTATGGCGTTTACTGGAATCCGGCTGTTCCACCATTAAAATTCTCCGGTAAAAACGACGCGGCGGAGGTCACAGTCAACGCTGGTAAAATTGCCTTTTGCTGGGAACTGGGAAGGTGGCTACCCGGACGACTCTCCCGGCGCGTCCCCTGGCCACAGCCCGCAGAGTCGTCCGGGTAGCCACGTCCCCTGACCACAGCCCGCAGAGTCGTCCGGGTAGCCACATCCCCTGCCCGCAAAGTCATCCAAGACCTTTTTAATAATGATTTCCCAAATCCAAAGCCTCTTCTTTTTCCAGATCTTCTTTTGTCATATATTTCCGATATATTTTTTCCAGAAAAATATCATATAGGAACATCACAACTGTCGGCACAAACGTAATCGAAATCGGTGAAATAAAAACCACCAGCACGCCCACTACCAGCAGCGCCAGGGCCAGGATCGACCACGGCAGATTCAGGATCGCTATAATCCCCGCATTTCTGACCGTATCCTTCAGCCCGTTTTCAAACCGCGCCGAATAAGTAAAAATATAAATCCCCCAAACTGCCTGAAAAACCATCAGGATCAAAAAGAGATAATAAAACATCCCCAGCTTGGACCCCTGCTGTGCGTATGGATACATAATCCGGCTGTCCACAAATAAAAAACCGAAAATAACCATCATTAGCAGCCAGATCTTCGTCGTCTGCTTAAAATTGGATTTAAACGAACTCCAAAAACATCTCCAGATATACCCGCGGTCTCCGCGCAGCGACTTATGAATGGTGTAGTAGAATGCGGTTGTAGACGCTCCGAATGTAATAATCGGTATACTGAACAGCATCCATAAAATACTTGCCCAAAGACCGTCTACCAATTTGTTGACTGCCCTGAAAAACCCATTGTCATAATTAAAAATATTATTCATTTCCCCGCTCCTTTGTAATGAAAATAAAACAGTATCTGTTATTATACCATACATGGGCAATTTCATAAAGAAGAATTTGACGCTGTACAAAAAATTCACAATTGTGTCCGGATATAGCGGATATAATCGTCCGCAATATCATAATCGCTCAGGGAATACAAGCTTCTGGCGCCTGCCACGTCTTCGATTTCGTTGAACACCCATTGTCCGTGATGAAAAATAAAATCAATGCCTGCCATGCCGATGGACAGTCCCTCGATCGTACGGGTAACCAGCCCGCGTTGTTCGGATGAGAGCCGGTACAGCTGTACCTCGCCGCCCAGACAGTAATTGCTCCGGAAATCTGTCTGAGATGTACGCAGGACTGCGGCTTTGATTTCATTGCCGACGATGTATACGCGGACATCTTTGCCGGAATCGGATGCTGCCTGCTGGATCAGGTATTGTTTTTCACTGCAAGCGCAGCCGGATTGCTGCAGCCATTCTTTTTTCCATTCTGTCCAGGCGGATCTGTCTGGGATATAAAAGACCTCGGTTCCGCCGTGCCCATCGCAGGACTTTACGACTGCCGGATACCAGGGCGGCGGTGACTGGGTGCCGTAAACCGTCGGCATAACCGGTATTCCGCGCTGCTGCATATACCGGTATGCTTCGGATTTGTCATTGCCGAGCCTGGCGATCCGGGAATGATTAAAGACACGGATGCCCATAGATTCCAGCAATTCTGCCAGAACATAGTCCCTGGTACGGTTGATGACATAGCGGGGCGTTTCCTGCTCCAGAAGCTCACGGAGCTGGCGGAGCGCTTCGTTTTTATCAGAATGCAGAACCGACGGGCGGTATAGGCCGGATGTGACAGACATTCCGCAGCGTTTGCAGGCTTTTTCATACAGCCTGATATAATGCGGGCTGCGGCTGCTATCACCTTCCGTATAGATTATCCAGCCAGAAAGCGCTTCTGCCTGCCGGGTGTCTGCGAGAGTAATTATTTGATTCATTTTGCTGCCCCTTTCATGATGCAGTCTCTATTCCTCACTATCTGCCTGCCCTCCCTGCACCTCGTCCTGCACCACTTCCGCCTTTTCACCTGGCCGCTTCCAAAACCGCAGCTTCCCTGCTGCCTGTCTCCCGGCCCCATCCTGTCCCATTTTAAGTGCATCCTTCTTTTTGCTGGCGCGTATCCTCCGCTCCTGGCGCTTGTCCTCTTTTTGCTGGAGCCTGTCGGCCTTCCTTTCCTCTTTTTCCCTTACTTTCTGATTTCTGCGCACTTCCTTGCGGGCAGTTTTTTCGATGACTCCGATATGGCTCTTTGCTTCCCGGACCTGTTTTTTCACCTTGCGGTACGGACTGTACAAGAAATAGGAAATTGTTGCAAAGACCAGAACCGCAACCCCCGCGGCTGTGGCATAAGGCAGGAATATCCCATATTCCGGATAATCCAGCTCATAGCAGACAAACATGGCCATCATGGCAGGAAAGATCAGCAGATACAGCAGCTTGCACAGCCAGTCCACGATTTTCCACCGCTTTGTCCCCTGTGCCAGCAGCGCGCCTTCGATTCCGGTATATGCCAGCATAAATACACAGATTTCCGACTGAAAGCCATGCAGCACACCGCATAAAATAATCAATGCCGCAGACAGCAGAAACAGCGAGAACGCACTGCCCTGGTAATAGGCATTCCGATATTCCCGCATACCCTCCAGCTTATCTTCCGAAATCCCGTGCAGGGCATAGATCTGTGCATTCATGCTTTCCTTAAATTCTTGATTATATTTGCTGGATGCCTCCGTCTGCTCCAGATTTTCATTGATCTTTTGCTGCAGCCCGTCAATGACCCGCTGTTCCTGCAGCAGCTGTGCCATCAGCGCATCCTCATGTTCCTGCCTTTTTTTCATCTGCTGGCGGATGTACTCGGTTTTTTGTACCCGCATGCTTTCCCTGATACTTTTCGTGACCGGCAGATATTCCACCTCATTGATGGATATGCTTTGTTCTTCTTTTCTCGTTTCTTCCATATATGATGATCCTCTTGCGTATCTTTTATCAGTATCATAACACTGATTCTGCTTTCTGTCATCCCTTTCCCGCAATTGTGATAGTGTAACTTTACTTGGGGATTCAATGAACAAGATCATACCCTAACCTGGATGAACCAGAAAAGAAACATTTTGATTGGCCAGGGGATGTGGCTCACCGCCCGCAGAGTCGCCCGGATAGCCACATCTCCTGGCTAACCAGAATCTTTCGGGAAAGCCCTCAAAATGCAACACAATGTCAATTCTGTCGCCTGGAATTAAAATTTTGCCATTCTATGACTAAATTCTATGACTAATCTATGACTTTTTAGAACTAATTTAGGACTATTTTATACCAAATCAAGTCATTATACAACAGCCCCCCCCACAAAATTAATGGAGCCTTTCAACAAGAAAGACTCCGATTCTCTTCACTCTGTATTTCCATTTTTTCTGCGGTATCTTGTAACACCTGGTCGATTTTAACGTGATTGACCTCTATAAATATTTTTGCTATGTAATTAACGCTTTTCTCCGCCGAATTAGACACTTAAAAACAATTTTTTGCGCAAAATGGCAAAATTTTTATTCCAGGCGACAGAAATGACATTGTGTTGCGTTTTTGATTGGCTATTCGGACGCCAGATGAGGGGGAAAGGACCTGGCTTCCTGCTCCTATTCCAGAATGTTAAGAATCCCTAGGCATTCTGCATTT
>CANOET010000087.1 GCA_947564835.1 uncultured Eubacterium sp.
TCCCGGCGGATCCCCGGTCCCCAGCCCGCAGAGTCGTCCGGTTAGCCGCATCCCCCTGGTTTCCCGAAATAGTCCGGCTCCCCACATCCCCTGGCTTCCCAAAATAGTCCGGCTCCCCGAAATACTTTGGTCCCTATCTATTTAGCTCCTTTTATAAAGAAAAACGAAGAAGACCTCTCATAATTCAGTTCTTTATAATTCATAATCTGCTCCGTACTCCCAATAAATAAAATCCCCTCATTCTTCAGCGCCTGGTTAAATTTAACATAAATTTCCTGCTTCGCATCATCCGTAAAATAAATGACCACATTCCGGCACACAATCATATCACACCCCGTCGGATACGGATCACGCAGCAGATTATGTTCTTTAAATTCCACACGCTTTTTAATCTCATCCGAAATCTGATACGAAGCGCCGATTTTATTGAAGTACTTTTTCTTAAATTCCTCCGGCACATTCGCAATGCTCTTTTCATTATACAGCCCGACCCGTGCCTTCTCCAGCACCTGCTTGTCGATATCTGTCGCGATAATATGGATCTGATTCATTGGGATATGTTTTGACAGCGCCATCACAAGCGAATACGGTTCATCGCCCGTGGAACACGCTGCACTCCAGATTTTCAGGTTTTTGCCGAATTTCTTCACCAGCTCCGGAATCACCTTCTTATCCAGGATCTGCCACTGGTCTGCGTTCCGGTAAAATTCGGATACATTAATCGTCAGAAAATTCACAAACTGCTCCAGCACGTTTTTATCTGTCTTAAGCAATGACACGTACTGATCGTATGTTTTCGCCGCTGTCTTGCCGATCAGCGTATCGATGCGGCGTTTCATCTGCTTTTCTTTATAGCTGTTCAGATCGATTTTTGTTAAAGCCAATACGTCTTTTTTAAATTTTTCATAATTTTCAAACATACAGCCGACTCCTATATTCAAATTTTTTACAGCCCGGCCGCAAACCGGGCAGCGCTTCCTTTTCTCCGCAACCGCTAAGAATCAGGGAGCTTTTCCGCTTGTTACAAAAACAGCATATAAACAGCAATGCTGCCTATATGCTGCATTTTATACTTCTAATCCAGGGCCTGTTCCAGATCCCTTCCAGGTCTGTTCCAGGACTTTTCCGGCTATTTACTCTTCCTCTGCCTGTGCTGCGCTTTCTTCTTGCAGCAATGCTTTCATGCTCAGGCTGATCTTGCGTTCTGCTTCATTGAAATCAACAATCTTGGCGTCAATCATCTGGCCTGCCTTTAATACATCCGACGGCTTGTCGATATGTTCTTTTGAGATCTGCGATACATGCAGCAGCGCGTCGATGCCAGGCGCCAGTTCTACAAATGCGCCGAAATCGGTCATTCTTGCCACTCTTCCGGTGATCACGGTGCCAACGGCGAATTTTTCCGTTGCGTTGTTCCAAGGATTATCCTCCGGGAATTTCATGCTGAGCGCGATTTTTGTATCGTTGATATCTTTGATAAATACTTTTACAACATCGCCGACTTTGAATGCTTTCTTCGGGCTTTCCACACGTCCCCAGGACATTTCGGATATATGCAGCAGCCCGTCTGCACCGCCCAGATCGATGAACGCGCCGAAATCGGTTACATTCTTTACGGTCCCTTCGATCACATCGCCGACATTGATCCGTTCAAACAATTCCCTGCGCATTTCTTCCTTCTGCGCTACCAGCAGCTGCTTGCGGTCGCCGATAATGCGTCTTCTTCTCGGATTAAATTCGGTAATGACGAAATCAATATCCTGGCCGTCGTATTTGGTCAGGTCTTTTTCATAGATATCGGATACAAGGCTGGACGGGATAAATACCCTTGCCTCATCCACGATTACACTCAGGCCGCCGTTTAATACCTGTGCTACCTTTGCGGTCAGCACTTCCTGGTTTTCATAAGCTTCTTCCAGCCTCTTGCTGCCTTTTTCCGCGGCAAGGCGCTTGTACGTTAAAAGTACCTGCCCGTCGCCGTCGTTTACTTTTAAAACTTTTGCTTCCATGGTGCTGCCTACCTCAACCTGGGTAGTAAGATCAACGTTTGGTTCATTGGTGTATTCACTGCGCGTAATGATGCCGTCTGACTTGTAACCGATATTGAGCACGATTTCGTCTGGTTTTACATCGATAACAGTACCTTCAACAACCTCCCCGTTTCTTATTGTTTTAAAAGATTCTTCCAACATTTGTTCAAAGCTTTGTTCTGACATACTTTTGAACCTCCTCAATAATTTTCTTTGGGGTGGAAGCCCCTGCGGTAATACCTACGTTATCAATGCGGCCTTCTGGTTCCAGATGCAGATCGGCCACGGTCTGTATATAGTAAGTATTTGCACATTCTTCTTTGCATATCTCATACAGTTTCTGCGTATTGGAACTGCTCCTTCCTCCAATGACAATCATTATATCGGAAGTTTCTGCCAGGCTGGCTGCTTCATTCTGCCGTTCTTCTGTAGCGTTACAAATTGTATTCAATACACGTATATCTCTAATATACCCTTTTTTTTGAATAATTTCAACTAGTTCTTGAAATTTCTTGTAATTAAAAGTCGTTTGTGCCACAATGCACATTTTTTTGCCGGATTTTGGCTGAAATTTCTCTGCTTCTTCCATGCTTGCAATTACAGTTGTGTGCGAAGGATCACACCAGCCACGGATTCCTTCGACTTCAGGATGGTCGCTGCTGCCGATAATCACAATCTCATACCCGTCGTTGGAAAATTCTTCCACGATCTGATGGATTTTCAGAACAAACGGACAAGTTGCGTCCTCGATTTGGAATCCTGCCTGCTTTAGCTGTTCGTAAGCCTTTTTGGATACGCCGTGGGAACGGATTACAACCGTCCCTTTCTGCTTCTTTTGCTCCTCTGTCAGGGAATCCGGATCCTCTAACACTTGTACGCCTTTGTCCGCGAGGTCTTTGACCACCTCTTCGTTATGGATGATCGGCCCGTACGTATACACAGGCCCTTTTTTTATATCGGCTTGTTCGTACACTTTATTAACCGCACGTTTTACTCCGAAACAAAAACCTGCGCTTTTTGCTACTGTAATATTCATGCCTGCCCCTTTGCCGCCTTTTCATAAATTTCCCGTATAACGGCTGACACCTGTGCGATATCCAGATTGGACGAATCGACCAGCACCGCGTCTTTTGCCTGTTTTAAAGGCGCGATTTCCCGATGCATGTCGCGGTAGTCGCGTTCTTTGATATCTGCCTCAATCTGCGCGTAATCCGCGGCTTCGCCTTTTTTTACCAGCTCGTCATACCTTCTTTTGGCGCGGGCGGATACGTCTGCGGTCAGGTAGATCTTTACCTGTGCGTCCGGCAGCACGCAGGTGCCGATATCGCGGCCGTCCATAATGACATTGTTCGTCTGCGCCAGCTTTTGCTGGAGCGCGGTCAGCTTGGCACGGACAGCCGGATAGACGCTGGTAGCGGAGGCCAGGATGCCGACGTTTTCGGCACGGATATAGGCATTCACATTTTCCCCGTTTAACAGGACGCACTGGACGCCGTCCTGATACTTCAGCGTAATATCGATCTTTTCGCATGCCCTGGAAATAGCCGGCTCGTCTTCCGGGGCGATCTGTTCCCGCAGAAAATAGAGGGCCATCGCACGGTACATGGCGCCAGTGTCTACGTATACAAATGATAACTCATTTGCAAGGCGTTTGGCAATGGTACTTTTTCCCGCGCCGGAAGGGCCGTCGATTGCAATTTGAAAACTCATGGGTTGCGTGGTTCCTTTCTTTTTCTGTTCTTGTTAAGAATCCTGCTGCAGGGACTGCGCCGCGCTGATCCCTGCCAGATATCCGCTGGACCATGCTACCTGCAGGTTGTATCCCCCGGTCATCGCATCCACATCCAGCATCTCGCCCGCAAAGTACAGCCCCTCTTCCAGCCTGGATTCCATCGTGGAAGGATTGACTTCTTTCACGCAGACGCCACCCCGCGTGATAATCGCTTCGTTAAAATCCCGCAGCCCTGTCAGCGTAGCCTGAAAGCATTTTAAAAGCCGCAGCAGCTGTTTACGCTCCTCTTTGGTCACCTCAAGCACCTTTTTTTCCGGACGGATGCCGCTGCGCGCAAGGACCACCGGAATCAGCTTTGCAGGCAGCAGCTGGTCGAGCGCGTGTTTGAACTGTCTGCGGCTGACCTGCTGAAAATCGCGCAGCAGCCGCTGGTCAAGCTGTTCGTCTGTTAAGGCCGGTTTTAAATCGATGGATAAGGTAAGCGGGCCTTTGGACAGCCGGTCGCCGGCTGCCGCGCTTGCCCGCAGCATCAGCGGGCCGCTGACGCCGAAATGCGTAAACAGCAATTCGCCGCATTCGTCAAAAAGCGTTTTTTTCCCATCTGAGATGCATGCCCGGACATTTTTCAGGGAAAGCCCCTGCAGCGCAGGGATATCGTCTTCTTTGGCATACATGGCCGCAAGGCTTGGCTGCTGCCCGATGACAGTATGGCCGAAACGCGCCGCAAACCGGTAGCCGTCGCCGGTAGAGCCCGTCGACGGATAGGAACGCCCTCCGGTAGCCAGAATGACTTTGGCTGCGCTGTAGCTTTTGCCTCCGGTATCTGTAACGGTAAACCGGCCGTTTTCTTTTTGGATGGATGCGGTTTTTGTATGCAGCCGGACTTCAACGCCCAGCCGCTTTAACGCCTGCGCAAGCCCCCGGATGATATCGGACGAGTGGTCAGATACCGGAAATACACGTCCGCCCCGTTCTGTTTTTAACGGTACTCCGTTTTGTTCAAAAAAATCCATAACACGGAAATTATCATACGTATAAATGGCGCTGTACATAAATTTGGCGTTTCTTAAAATCTGGCCGAACAGCTCCTGCGTGTCGCAGGCATTTGTCACATTGCAGCGGCCCTTGCCGGTAAGATACAGTTTTTTTCCCAGCTTTTCATTTTGTTCCAGCAGCAAAACGTCTGCTTTTTGCTGCGCTGCTGCCACGGCGGCCATCATCCCGGCCGCGCCGCCGCCCACTACGATGATCTTTTCCGGCATCTGTCCTGTCCCTTCTATGATGGTATACGTTCTGCACGATTCCGCACATGTTTGCAAATCTCCCCGCTGTATTAAAAATCCAGCTCTTCTTTGTGCGCGTAATGCATTTTTAATTTGTCATCAATATAATCAATCTCGTCATTTTCATACACCTGATATTCATCCCAGACCTGTTCAAGCATTTCCAGGGTGTCGGCGACTTCATCCTGCCTGCGCATGCAAAGCGCCACAATCAATGCGTTGATCACGCTTAACGGCGCTACCAAAGAATCCACGACCGAAGCCATATCGCTTTCCGCGATCAGATTGCAGGACGAATAGAGGTTCATCGGCGAATGGACGCTGTCTGTCAGCGTAATAACCTTTGCACTGCGGTTGTTGGCAAATTCCAATGCTTTTAACGTGCGCAGGGAATAACGCGGAAAGCTGATGCCGATAATGACATCTTCCTTGCCGATGCGTACCATTTGTTCAAACAATTCGCTGGAGCTGTTCGTATGCAGCTGTATGACATTCTCAAAGATCAGATGCAGATAAAATGCCAGAAACGAAGCAAGCGGCGCACAGCTGCGGATACCGATAATATAGATCCGCCTGGCCGTTAAGATTGTCTCCACAGCCAGCTCAAAAGCATTCTGGTCTATTTTTTCCAGTGTCCCTTTGAGCCTTTCCATATCGGTCTTAAGCACGGATTCCAGCACGCTGGAACGGCTGATTCTGCCATACGTCACTTCCACTTCCCTGGCAGAATCCAGCCGGGTGCGCACCAGCTCCTCCAGCGCTTTTAAAAACTGCGGATATCCTTTATATCCCAGCTGCGCGGCAAAGCGCACAACTGTGGATTCACTGACACCGACTACTTCCCCCAGCTTTGCAGCCGTCAGGAACACAGCCTTGTCATAATGGTCTGTAATATACGTAGCCAGAAGCTTCTGGCCCTTGCTCATGGAGCTGTAGCGTTCGTTGATACGGTTGGTCAGGTCATTCGTATTGCTCATAGCTTACGGTCAGATCCCTGCCTGCGCCTGCTGCGGCGCTACCGTGATCATCCGTACTTTCTGCACCGTATTTCCCTGGGCATCCGTATAATGGTAGGTAATCTTGTAAATGCCGGTATCTGCCAGAACAAGGTCCACACCTTCCGGAAGCATCAGGTCTGTTTCTGACACAGACGCGTTCATCTGGTAAGTGACCGTATAATGAATGCCCTCGGTCGCTGTCGCTACCCTCTGTGACCCGTCAGTCATGGTTGTTACTGTCTGCAGGATCACATTCTGCAGCAGATTGACAACGGAGCCTGCCTGGCGGCTGTCATCTGCCGGAACCAGAATCGTATGAACTGCGGATGCTGCTGTCGGCACTGCCGGATCAGCTGTCCCCGGATTGGCCGTCCCCGGCGTTTGGCTGGCTGAGTCCGCCGGATTTGACGGATTGGTAGCCGCCGGGTTTGACGGATCTGTAGCCGCCGGGTTTGACGGATTCGCAGGATCTGTGGTTCCCGTGTTCGCAGGATCTGCCGGATTTGACGGATCTGTAGTTCCCGGATTAGAAGGATCTGCCGGATTTACGGGATCTGTAGTTCCCGGATTTTCCGGGTTTGACGGATTCGCGGGATCTGTGGTTCCCGGATTCTCCGGTTCTGTTGTCCCCGGATTTTCCGGTTCTGCAGGATCCTCCGGTTCTGCAGGCTTCTGCGTCTTTTCTGCCACCACCAGCTTCCTCTTCTTTTCCGCAACAAGATATTTGCCCGTCTTTAAGCTTTTTTCAGGATTAGAGCAGTAATACCGGACGGTATAAGTGCCTGCCCCTGCAAATTTATAAGAACCGTTTTTTGTAACTGTCTTCACCTTTCCATCCGGATCCGTTACTTTGATGCTGATCTTGGAAGTCATATTTTTGCCGGAAACCAGCTTTGCAGTCACGCCTGACAGCAGTTTTTTATAATTGATGGAAACTGTCCCTGCAGCAAGCTTGATGGCGGCAAATTTATCTTTGCTTTCAATGACCGGCTTTTTCGTGTCTTTTACGACGATCTTCATATATTCTTCGGTCACCAGCTTATTGGTCGGATTTTTCAGGTAATACAGAATCCGGTATGTTCCGGCGTGGTTCAGCTTCAAGGTCTCAGAACGCACGCCCTTATATTCCTTGGTTCCCGGCTTGCGGATTTTAGTTACAATCTTATCCGTCAGCACCGTACCCATGGAATTTTTTGCCGTCACGCCGGAGCGCAGGTTGACCGTGGATTTATATTCTTTTGTAATTTCCTTGCGTACGCCTGAAATCGTCGCCTTGCTGGCATCGCCGACGGTATAGGTCACGGTGACGGAAGCATTCCGGCCGAACGAATCGGTCAGGGAATAGGTCACCGGATAGCTGCCCATCCTTTTCGTATTGACGGTGCCGGACGAGCGGATCCAGGCATTGCTCAGCTTATTGCCGGCCGAATCATAAGCCGACATTTCAACCGGCGTAAATGTGCCGTTATACTGTGCCGACGCTTTGGTACTCTTTACTTCAATCCGCGGCGTTGTATTTTTGGTCGCGTATGTATTGTCCGGATCCGGATCCGTCGGGTCCCAGCCCATCCGCACAGATGAACTTACCTTAATGGATGCCGGCTTGCCAAGCGGGTCATCGCTGGAGGCGCCGTTAAAAATAATGACCTTTGTCCGCAGCGGGCAGTTGTCATAGATCCATTTTGCAGCTGCTGTCGTAATACGTACACAGCCATGGGAAGCAAGCGAACCGAGCTTGTTATACTGCACATAAGACTGCGTCGTTTTATTCTGCTCGTAATACCATACCGAATGGAACAGAATGGAACCCGTAATCCTGGTGCAGTACTGCCCGTAGCTTGGCCCGTCCAGAATCCACCAGGTATATTTGTTCATCGTATAAAAAGTACCAAGCGGCGTTGCATATCCCGCGGAACATACAAACGCGGTATACGGCTTGTCGTCATGCGTATATACGGTTACTACATTGGTTCCCTTATTTACCTTCAGATAGTAATCCCCTGTTTCTGCTTTTACATTCGTCTGAAAACCCAGGATCATCATACAGCATAAAAATGTAAAGAACATACTGCGCAGCAGAGTCTTCTTTTTCATATTTACCTCCTTGAAGCGTTCTGCAGCAGGCGCTGCCAGGCAGCGATACAGCGGGCCGTCCAGGCAGCCGCGCGGCAAATGCTGCCGCAGCGCCCTACATACAGTTTTTTCCTAATTTCAGACCGGATATGCGCCGTTTTTGGTATCCGCTACGGAAGCATCCACTTTCTTCTGCTGAGCTTCGCGGTATTTGAAAAACTCCGTAGCAACCTGCGGAAACAGTGCATAAGACAGCACATCCTCATCCTGCTGCTTCCACTGCTTCATCTCGGCTTCGATCTTAGACAGCTCCGGCTCCAGCAAATCAGCCGGGCGGCACGTAATGGCGTTTTTCTTGTCTTCGCCCAGTACCTTGTCTACAACCTCCGGATTAAACGGTTTTACGGTCTGCCCGTATTTGCCGAGCAGCACATCCTTCGTCTCTTTCGTAGCGACTTTGTAGCGTTCGCCCATTAACACGTTAAATACCGCCTGTGTACCGACGATCTGGGAAGACGGCGTTACGAGCGGCGGCTCGCCTAAGTCCTTGCGCACCCGCGGCACTTCCGCAAGCACCTCTTCGTACTTGTCTTCCTTGCCCTGCTCCTTTAACTGGGAAATCAGGTTGGATAACATCCCGCCCGGCACCTGGTACAGCAGCGTTTTGATATTAACGCCGAGCACCTTCGGGTTCATCAGGCCGCTTTCGAGCGCCTCTTCACGCATCGGCCGGAAATAATCCGCGATTTCCGCCAGCTGGTTCTGATCCAGGCCCGTATCATAGGCAGAGCCTTTAAACGCTTCTACCATAACCTCCGTCGCAGGCTGGGACGTACCGAGCGCAAACGGGGACATAGCCGTATCCACAATATCGCACCCTGCTTCCACTGCCTTCATTAACGTCATGGAAGCCACGCCGGATGTATAATGCGTATGCAGCTCGATCGGAAGCTTCGTCGAAGCTTTCAGCGCACGCACAAGCGTATCTGCCTCCTGCGGCACCAAAAGGCCCGCCATATCCTTAATGCAGATGGAATCCGCGCCCATCTCTTCGATTTTTTTGGCCATATCCGTCCAGTAATCCAGCGTATAAGCATCGCCGAGCGTATACGATAACGCTATCTGCGCATGCCCTTTTTCTTTATTACATGCGGTTACCGCCGTCTGAAGATTGCGCAGGTCATTCAGACAGTCAAAAATACGGATAATATCAATGCCGTTTGCAATGGATTTCTGCACGAAATATTCCACCACATCGTCCGCATACGGGCGGTAGCCCAGGATATTCTGGCCGCGGAACAGCATCTGCAGCTTCGTCTTCTTAAATCCGGCTTTTAATTTGCGCAGCCTGTCCCACGGGTCTTCTTTTAAGAAACGCAGGGACGCGTCAAACGTCGCGCCGCCCCAGCATTCCACCGCATGAAAGCCGACCTGGTCCATTTTATCAACGATCGGCAGCATCTGCTCGGTCGTCATCCGTGTGGCGATCAGAGACTGGTGCGCGTCACGCAGTATCGTTTCCGTAATCTTTAACGGTTTTTTTGCAACTTCTGCCATCTTTTTTCATTCCTCCCTGTTATATACCAAAGATTGCCATAAACGTCCCGGCTGCCACAGCCGTACCGATGACGCCTGCCACGTTCGGCCCCATCGCATGCATCAGCAGGAAGTTCGTCGGATCTTCTTCAGCGCCCACCTTCTGGGATACACGCGCCGCCATAGGAACCGCGGATACACCGGCGGAACCGATCAGCGGATTGATCTTGCCATGCGTCAGCACACACAGCAGCTTGCCGAGCAGGACGCCTGCCGCCGTACCGAATGCAAACGCGATCAGCCCAAGCGCCACGATCTTTAACGTGCTGAAATTCAAAAATGCTTCCGCACTCGTGGACGCGCCTACCGATGTGCCGAGCAGGATAACTACAATGTACATCAGCGCATTGGATGCCGTATCGGTCAGCTGCCTGACAACACCGGACTCACGGAACAGGTTGCCGAGCATCAGCATCCCTACTAACGGAGCCGTCGTCGGAAGCAGCAGGCAGACAATAATCGTAACGACAATCGGGAATAAGATCTTTTCCAGCTTGGATACCGGACGAAGGTTCTGCATTTTGATCTGGCGTTCTTTTTTGGTCGTCAGCGCCTTCATAATCGGCGGCTGGATCACCGGCACGAGGGACATGTAAGAATAAGCCGCCACCGCGATCGGCCCCATCAGCGCGGCCTGTCCGAGCTTGCCTGCCAGAAAGATCGAGGTCGGCCCGTCGGCGCCGCCGATAATCGAGATCGCGGCTGCCGCCTTATCATTAAAGCCCATCAGGATCGCCATAAAATAAGCCATGTAAATACCAAACTGCGCCGCCGCACCCATCAGAAAGCTGATCGGATTGGCAATCAGCGGCCCAAAGTCCGTCATCGCCCCGACGCCTAAGAAAATCAGGGACGGCAGGATAGACCATTCATCCAAGGTATAAAAATAATACAGTAATCCGCCAACACCATTGCTTGTCTCCTCCGGGCTTGCCATAATATCCGGATAAATGTTGACAAGCAGCATACCAAATGCAATCGGCACAAGCAGCAGCGGCTCGTAGCCTTTTGCGATTGCAAGATATAAAAAGACACAGGCAACCAGGATCATCAGGTAATTCCCCCATGTCAGGTTGAAAAATGCCGTCTGGTGCAGGAGGTTACTCATTGTCTCTCCAACGTAACTAAGCATATTTGTCCTCCTAATACTTCCACATTAATTCATAGTAGCCAGTAAAGCGCCTGATTCTACCGTATCGCCAACTGCTACCTCTATGCTTGCTACGGTGCCGTCCTGCGGTGCAACAACCGGGGTTTCCATCTTCATAATCTCCAGCACAAGGATCGGGTCGCCCTTTTTCAGCTGCTTGCCGACCGCGGCTTCCAGCTTAAATACCTTGCCCGCTGCGCCTGCCTCGATTTTGATGCTGCCTGCCGCACCCGCCGCCTTCGGCGCTGCCGCTGCAGGCGCTGTAGCTGCCGCCCTTGGAGCCGGCGCCGCAGCCATCGGAGCCGCCTTTGATGCACCTGTCTCTTCTACGGTAACGTCATACACATTTCCATTTACAGTAATTGTATAGCTTTTCATTCTGATTTCCTCCTCATTGATCATCATCGCATATCTTCTATTTTCTTCTCCTGATCGAACGTACCACAAAGCCGTCCGCTGCAAGCGTCCCTTCGGATGCCGCAATCGCTGCCGCAATTACCGCGATCAGCTCTGTATCATCCTGCTGCGGCATTTCCTCCTGCACAACAGGCGCTGGAGCCTGTGCCTGCACCGGAACCGGTTCCTGTACCGGCGCATTCTTTGCCTTCGCCTTCTGCTCCAGATACGGTATCACCTTAAAGCCATAGATAACCAGGCTGATCAGGATTAAGATCATAAATACCGTTCCAAGACCCATCAGCGTATTCATTGCCGCTTTCTGCATTTTTTCACCGAGGGAATAATTCTCGTCCAGTGTCACACTTGTGACCTGCATGTCCAGATAATTGTATACACAAGTCAGCGTCAGATCGCGACCTGTAAAATCCATCAGCTGTGACGTCGTAAGCGTCTTGCCTGATTTGTCAACGGAAAGCTCTCCCAGCTTGACAAAGTCACCGACTTCAGATTTGATTTCCTTCCACTGCTTCATCAGCCCGACAATCACTGTATCGCCGTACTGTTCATAATACGCGATCCCTTCGTCGATCTGCTCGTCCGTAAATTCGGTAAGGCCGGAGGCAAGGTTTTCGCTCATCGCCTTCAGATCATCATAAGACTTGCCGTTATAGTCCATCTTCTTCGGATCTTCCCCGCAGGCAGCCAGACCGAGCAAAAGCAAACACAGGCTGACGATCAGACATAATTTTTTCTTCATATTAATATCCGTCACCTTTCTACTTTGTTCCATGTTTCCGATCCGGCTGCTGCACCCGTTTTGTATACAGCATCTCAACCGCCGCGATCAGATACTTTCTTGTACCCGGATAATCAATGATACGGTCCACATAACCGCGGGCCGCCGCTGCCTGCACACTGCCCTGCAGCGCCTCATATGCCGCTGCCTGTTCCTCAATCACCGCAGCTGGCGCATCCGCATACATGATCTTAGCCGCAAGCTTTGCATCCATCATACCAGTCTTCGCATCCGGCCACGCATAAACCAGGTCCGCGCCGAGCGATTTGGAATTCATTACGGTATAAGCGCTTCCGTAAGCCTGGTCCATAATCAGATTCACCTTCGGCACAGTTGCATTTGCAAACGCGCTGACCAGCCGTCCGATTGCTTTCGCCAGGTTCTTTTCCGCACACATCGTCGCACGGAATCCCTTCGCATTCGTCAGAGAAATCACCGGAATATCGAACGCATCGCAAAACGTGATAAAGTCCGCCGCCTTATTGCATCCGCGCGCCGACAATACCGCGTCAAACGTCTCCGTCTTTTTCCCCTGCTCATCATAGATTTCCGTACAATTGGCAACCGCGCCGACCGTCATGCCGTCTAATTTAATCAGCCCGGTTACCATTTCCTTCGCATAATCCGCCTTTGCTTCGATAAAAACATGGTTGTCCGAAATCTCGCTTAAGACATATCTCGGATCCCCCTTCATCGTATCCAGGCTCTGGCAGGCACGGTTCAAATCATCCGTACATTCATCCACACAGCCGCCCTGCGCATTGTTCGCAGGCAGCATACATACCAGCTGTCTGATCCGGGCAAGAATCTCATCTTCCGTACCGACCCCGTCGATCGTCCCTGTCTCCGCGCTCTGGAACGCAGCTTTCGATGAATCGCATTTATCCGCACGGTTGCCGTCAATCGCATTCGGGGAATTGATAAACATCTTAGCCTTATCCGCCTGCGCAAACGTAAAATCGCTCAAAGCAGGCACAACAGCCAGCCCGCCGCCGCACATGCCGAACACAGCGCTGATCTGCACAACGATGCCGGATGCCGCCGCCTGCCTGCTGTAGATCGTACCGAACGCTTCCAGCGCATCGACCGATTCCTGCAGCCGGATCCCCGCACAATCCAAAAGGCCGATCACCGGAGCGCCCATTTTCACCGCCATATCATATACAGCTGCGATCTTTTTTGCATGCATCTCGCCGACCGTCCCGCCGAGCACGGATGCATCCTGGCTATAGACAAAAACGAGGTTCCCGTCGATCAGGCCATGACCGGTGATCACGCCGTCGGAAGGAGTATCTGTCTTCGCCAGATTGAAATCCGTGCTTCTTGCAGTAACAAGCGAACCGATTTCCATAAAGCTGTTTTCATCGACTAACTTTGCAATACGCTGCATTGCAGAGTTATCATTACTATTACTCATTCTTTAGCCCTCCATCTATTTTGAAACTTTTCAAAAATTTCGTCAGTATAATCTTAACGCTTTTCAACTTAATATTCAATAGGCTTTTGTTAAAATTTTCACTTTTAAGGAGGAGGGGATGTGGCTAGCCGGACGACTCTGCGGGATGTGAACCAGGGGATGTGGCTAGCCGGACGACTCTGCGGGTGCGGCCAGGGAATGTGGCTAGCCGGACGACTCTGCGGGCTTTACAACACCTGAATTTGCGTTTCATGTAAAGCCGGTGAAAACCAGCCGGATGAGGGGGAAAGGGCCTGGCTTCCGGCGACGTTGG
>CANOET010000088.1 GCA_947564835.1 uncultured Eubacterium sp.
TGCCCCAGTCCGCCCAAGGTGTGTCTCCCAGCGCATGCCCTGCCCACAGCCCGCAAAGTCGTCCACATAGCCACCCCCCGCCCACAGCCCACAGAGCCCGTCCGCACAGCCACCTCCCCTTGGCTAACCAAAATATTTCGGAAAGAAAAAACGCACCACTTCCAAAAGCCCCTCCTTCGGAAATTACAATCATCCCAAAGAGGGGCCACCCCATCCTAAATCTTATTTCTGAAAATAATAATTATCATCCGGCTGCACATACCCAAAGCTCGGATGCGTCTTTTTCAAGGTCAGGTACAGCGCCGCATTCGTCAGCATCTGGTAAGGCCCGGCATAAAATACCCCCACCAGCCCGAAGGTAACCACTGAAAGCAGATCCCATCCAAGAAAAGATAAATCCAATACAAATGCCTCCCATTTGTTGCCTGTCATCATTTCACGGCTGATGCGGAATGCTTCGTCGGATGCCATATCCGGATATTCCGCCATCAGATAAGGGATCATCCGGTATTCATACGCTTTGACGATTCCGGGGATGATAAACAGCAGTGTCCATAAAAAGGTATACAGGCTCTTTAGAAACATCGTTTTTACGACATTTCCGTAACAATTCCTGAATACAAACACCATTTCGCCGAACTCCGGCTTCACACTGCGCGCAAGTGTCATATAGCGCTTGCAGCCGACCTCGATCGGACTTAAGACAAAGATATCCAGCAGGATCATAATCACCCACAATCCCATAACGGTGACCAGTGCCAGCCCGAAAAACGGCAGGAGGGTGCGTACGATCTCCCTGAATATGCCGTAGCTGTCATACCCGTAAGAATAACTGCCTTCGTACAAGTCGTGCCAGTCTCCGGCGGCGTTTGCGCCGCTGCTTCTGCGCGTGTTGCTCCCGACTACCATTGCGTGGATAAATGCTACCAGTACGAACGGCCAGTAATTGAGCCGCAGCAATGATTTTGAATCTTCTTTTAACCCAATCCGGTTCCACATATTGATCTTCCTTCTTTCCTAAAACAGTGTAAGCGCTGTTTATAACCTTGTTACTACAAAAATATCGTAAATCGCTTTGATCGCCTGCTCAAAATCATCGTTGCTGACGCCGATGATTACGTTCAGTTCGGAGGATCCCTGGTCGATCATTTTGACGTTGACGTTGGCGTGCGCCAGTGCGGAAAAGATCCTGCCTGCCGTACCGCGTGTGCTTTTCATGCCGCGCCCGACGACTGCGATCAGCGACAGGTCCGCTTCCAGATCAATACTGTCCGGTTCTGCCAGTCGGTGGATGGCGGACAGCACGCTCTGCTCTTTGCCTTCGAACTCCTCCTGATGCACAAATACGGTAAATGTATCGATTCCGGATGGTACATGTTCAAAGGAAATTTGATTTTCTTCAAATGCCGCCAGCACCTTGCGTCCGAATCCGATTTCTGAATTCATCATATCCTTTTCGATATTGACGGCCACAAAACCCTGTTTTCCGGCAATGCCCGTAATCGTAAATTCCGGCTTCTGGCAAGTGCTTTCTACAATAAATGTCCCGGAGTCTTCCGGTGCGTTTGTATTTTTAATGTTGATCGGAATCCCTTCCTTGCGTACCGGGAAGATTGCGTCTTCGTGCAGCACGGTTGCGCCCATGTAAGACAGCTCCCGCAGCTCCCGGTAAGTAATGACTTTGATTCCTTTCGGGTTTTTAATAATTCTCGGGTCTGCGATCAAAAACCCGGATACATCCGTCCAGTTCTCATACAGATCTGCCTTGCATGCTTTTGCGACAATGGAGCCTGTAATATCGGAGCCGCCGCGGGAAAATGTCTTTACGCGCCCGTCTGCTGTTGCCCCGTAAAAGCCAGGGATTACCGCGCGTTCCGTCTTCTTTAGGCGTTCTTTTAATATATCGTTTGTCGTTTCCGCGTCAAAATTGCCTTCGCTGTCAAACCGGATCACTTCTTTGGCGTCGATAAATTCGTAGCCTATAAAATGCGACATCAGAATGCCGTTTAAGTATTCCCCGCGGGATGCCGCATAATCGACGCCTGCTTTGCCGCGGAATTGTTCTTCGATTTCTTTAAACTCGTCGTCCAGGCTTAAGTTCATCTTTAATCCGCTGATAATTTCGTTGTATCTGGCACGGATTTTGCGCAGAAGCGGCTTAAATTCTTCCCCCGCTTCTGCCAGCGCATAGCACTCATACAGCATATCCGTTACTTTTGTATCGCTCTTATGGCGTTTGCCCGGGGCGCTTGGTACGACATACCTGCGCTTTTTATCCGCCAGCAGAATGTCGCGTACCTTGCGGAACTGCTCTGCGCTTGCCAGGGAACTGCCCCCGAATTTTACAACCTTAATCATGTCTTTTCCTCCTGATTAAAAATCATTTTCTCTCATATACTCCTGTGCCTCATCCAGGATTTCGTCCAGGTCGTCATCCCCGACGTCCACCTGATGCGGCTGCTTCCTATAGAATATATCATACATGACAGGAATAATAAAGAGTGTCATTAAAGTTGCATACAACAAACCTCCCACAACAACAATTGCCATCCCGCGTCCCATGGAATTGCCTGCCTCTTTGCTGAAAATCATCATACTCATTGATAAAATGGTCGTCAGCGCTGTCATCAGAATCGGGCGCATACGGGTCTTTCCGGTTGCAATCAAAGCTTCCCGCCTGCCCATCCCGCCGATGCGCAGCTGATTCGCATAATCTACGAATACAATACCGTTATTTACGACGGTTCCCATTAATATGGTAAACCCGAGCAGACTCATTAACGACAGCTGCTCCCCGAATGCCAGCAGGCCCAGCAGGCCCCCGGTAAATGCCAGCGGTATCGTAAATAATACGATAAACGGAGACAGCAGGCTTTGAAACTGCGCGACCATAACGAGATAAATCAGCAGGAAGCCAAGCGCGATCAGCTGCGTCATCTGCGACACCATATCATCGACCTGGTCGCTCTCGCCGCCGATTTCGATGGAGTAGCCGTCTGCGATCTCATAAGCCTTCAGATCCTTTTTCAGCTCTCTGGTCAGCAGCGTGGTATTATAGCCTTCCATCGTGTCCGCCGTAATCGTAATATAATGCGACTGGTTTTCTCTGGAAATGGATGCAAGCCCCTGTCCGTATTCCAGCTCTGCAAAATCGCCCAGCTCATATTTTTTCGTTTCCGTCGTTCCGTCCTCGTTCGTAACGGTGGCTTCCAGCTCCATTTTCAGCAGGTTTTTCCGGTTCAGCAGCTCTGTCTCATCGACCAGCTGCACGGTCATATCGGTATCGCCGACACTCATCGTGACAGAGTCCTTTTCTGTCGTAAGCCTGGACGCCAGCGTGCCGTAGATCTGGGCGACGGTAAGCCCGCGCTTCATGGCCCGGTCTTTATTAATAATCAGATGGATTTCCTGCGCGCCGTCTTCCTGCCCGTTGGAAATATTTTCAAACCCTTCGGTCTGCGCGACAATTTCCTGCACATCCTCGCTGATTTGCAGCAGCGTATCCATGTCGTCCCCGTAAATATTCAGGGACAGCCCGCTGCCCATCATGGCAGTCATATCTCCCATAGCCGAAGACGAAACCGCAACCTCACAGCCGATATCTGCCGTAGCGTCTTCCAGCTCCTTTGCGATCGCGCGTATTTTGCGTACATCCTTGATCTCTTCATCCAGCAGAATCGAAAACGAATAATTCAGGAAATTTTCCCCGCCGCCCGCGCCTGCGCCAAGCATACTGGATGTACTGCTGCCGTCCATCGCGCCGACGGTCGCTACGCCGTCCACCGAAAGCACCGCTTCCATCACCCGGTCTGCCATGGCAAACGCATCTTCCTTTTCCGTCTCTTCCGGTACATTTACGGTCATCGAGATCTGTTCCCCGGTCATCTCCGGCAGCATTGTAATCCCCATGCGCATGACCTCGCGTACGCAAATCGCCAGCAGCACAACCGCCAGCGCCAGCGGGATAATCTTAAACCGCAGGCAGAACGAAAGCAGCTTTCCATACACGTTCTGCACTTTTTCAAACAGCGGATACCGTTTTTCTTTTGTGTGGTTTAAAAGAATGGACCCTGCCGTCGGCACAATGGTCAATGCCACGGCCAGCGACGCTGTCAGCGCATAGGAGATCGTCATCGCAAACGGCACCATCAGCTCCGCCACAAGGCCGGAGGTAAAGATCATCGGCAAAAATACGCAGATCGTCGTCAGTGTCGACGAAATAATCGGACCGGCGACCTGTTTTGCCCCCTGTACCGCTGCCCGCGGGGCGGAAATGCCGTGGTTGCGGATGCGGTAAATATTTTCTATGACAACAATCGAATTGTCCACAAGCATACCGATCGCAAGCCCCAGTCCTGCCAGCGTCATAATGTTGATGGAAATATCCGAAAAATACATAATCAAGATAGCAAACAGCACCGAAAACGGAATGCTGAACGCCACGACCAGCGTCGGCTTTACATCCTTAAAAAACAGGATCAGCACAAGCACCGCCAGCAGCGCGCCGCTGACCATACTTTGTAAAATACTGCTGATAAACATCGTAATATAATCGCCCTGGTTCATGATCGACGTTACTTTTAAGCCTTCGTAATCCTCCTCCAGCTTTTCCATCGCTGCCTCGCATGTCTTGGCCACATCGCTCGTACTTGCCGTGCTGCCTTTAAAAATAGAAATCAGCACGCCTTCTTCCCCGTTGATCTTGGCATAATTTTCCCCGGCGTTGTCAATGACTGTAATGTCGGCAACATCTGACATGCGTACGTTTCCTACGCCCGGCAGCTTGCACAGCAGCATCGTTTCCAGATTTTCCAGGCTGTCATAGTGCTCGCCCACTTTGATCAGCCACTGGTTTTCAGACTTGCCCTGGTCGCGGATATAGCCGGCAGGCATAGAAAAGTCCTGTGCCGTAATCATCTGGGATAAGGTATCCATATTTGCAAGATTGCTGATATTGGCGTTTTCCAGCGCCGCTTTCCGGGACTGGCGGTACTGTTTTTTTGCTTCTTTCAGTTCTTTTTTTGCTTCCTCTAAATCTTTTTCAGAGCTTTCCATGCCGGACAGCCCGTTGGCCATCTGCGCATCTCCGGAAGCCATCGATATGGCGGCCTGGAATTTGCCGCTGTCCGCCTCCTTATATTTTTCATCAATCTGGTCCATCTGCCGGTTGATCTGCTTTACCGCCTGCTCGACCGCCAGAATCTGCGTCTGGAGGTTGGCAAGCCCTGTCTCGATCTGCGGCAGCCGTTTCGTTACGACGTCTGACAGCTGCTGTAAATTGTCCAGGGTAAGGTCTTTGACCTGGTCGGCCATGCCCATCTGCGAGATCCATTCCACAAACGCTTCAAACTGCTCCGGATTAGCCAGAGCGTCGTCGACATCCGTCGGAATCGTAATGCCCGCCAGCTGGGCCGGCTGTGCAAGCGTCGTCTGCATTGCCGCAAGCGCGCCGTTGATCTGGTTATATGTATCCTGCAGATGATTGTCGTCATAAGCCTTTTTTTCCGCTTCCAGACCGGCTTTTGACGCCTGAAGACTGGTCAGGTTCGCTTCATAGGCCGCCTTTGTCGCCTGCGCCTGATCCAGGGCCAGGCTTGCTTCGGCCAGTTTTTTCGAAGTCTCAGACTGCGCCTGTTTCAAATCGCTTTGCTGGCGTTCCAGCTCGCTTTTGGCATCCGCCAGCTTTTTCTTTCCATCCTCCAGCTGCGCGGCTGCTTCTTCAATCTGGCCCTTTGCTTCTGTCAGCTTTTCATTCGTTTCCGCCAGAATTTTATCGTTGATCTGATCGATTTTAGACGCGTTTAAGCGCACTTCCACCGTCTTTTCCACACTGCCGACGGCAGAAACGCTCGCCACACCGTCCTGGCGCTCAAAATACGGCTTGATGATTTCTTCCGTAAAATCAGAGACCTGGTAAATATCCTTATCTTCATAGCTGACCGTGGCGTACATCGTTGCCATCATATCCATGGAAATCTCCAGCATATTCGGCGTACCGCACGTCTCCGGAAGGTCCAGCTGGTTTAACTGCGCCGTAACTTTGACCATGGCGGAATCCATATTTGTATTTTCTACAAATTCCAGCGTGACCATGCTGTAATTTTCCGCACTGACGCTTGTAATATTTTCCACGCCGGTAACCGTCCCCAGCGCCTGTTCCATCGGAGCTGTGACCTCGCTCTCCACCTTTTCCGGGCTTGCGCCGGGATCCGTCGTGATAATCATCAGATACGGCAGGCTCATATCCGGCAGCAGGTCCGTCTTCATACGCATCAGGCTGACAATGCCGATCACCATCACCGCAATCACGGCAACAAAAATCGTAAATGGTTTTTTTACACAATATTTTGTCATATTATACTCTCCTTACCGGATGATAATTCCTACTGCCCGCGCATGCGGTTCTCAGCAAGATAAGCCAGGAATTTTTCAGCGGAATAATTTAAAATCAATTCCTTTGGAAAACCCGTTTCCTCCACGACAGGCATAGAATGGTCCGTATTTGCAATATCCGTCATAAAATGCGCGTCGCTGTTTAAAATAACCGGGACCTCGTATGCCTTACACAGTTCCAGGATCGTCATTATATTTTCTCTGGCATTTTTACGCGACGGCATGCGCAGCGAATTATTGTTAATCTCCAAAAGCGTATGGTATTCCCTGGAAGCTGCTACCAGCTGTTCATAATCCAACGGGCAGTTGCCGTCGTCAGGGTGTCCGATGATATCGATACGCGGATTTTTCATTGCGCCCAGTATCGCGTTTGTATTCTGCGTGACCGTACCGAATGGGTAAAGATTGCCGTGGATGCTTGCGATCCGAAGGTCCAGCCGGTCAATCACCCGGTCCGGCAGGTCTACGGTCCCCTGCTCATCCATAATATTCATTTCGGCGCCGAGCAGCAGCCGGATACCGAACATTTCCCTCGGCACTACCCGTAAATTAACAAAATACAGATCATCGCACGTACCCGGCATATTGTGCGTGTGTTCTGTAATCCCCAGTATTTTCAGCCCGCGCACGGAGGCTTCCTTTGCCATTTCGGTCAGCGTTCCGTATGCGTGGCCGCTTGCAATCGTATGTGTATGCACGTCCAGTTCAAAGTCCATGATCCCCATCCTTTTCTCTTTATTCTTATTTTATGAAGAATGCTGTTTTGCGTATATCTTTAACAATATAACGCATTTTTTTTTGTTCGTCTATTTTTTTCTGTGGATTTTATAAAATATTAAGATTAATTGAAAAAGGGTCTTGACAGGAACAAACGTTCTGAGTATAATCAGAATATATGTTCGAAATTCAAAAAGAAAACAGGAGGTATGCACAATGGAACTGCACCTGTCTCCCCAAATGACACTTATGGAAAAACTGCAAATACTCACGGACGCCGCCAAATACGATGTAGCCTGCACTTCCAGCGGCATTGACCGTTCCGGGGACGGTACCGGAACCGGCAATACGAAGCTGGCAGGGATCTGCCATAGTTTTTCTTCAGACGGACGCTGCATTTCCCTGTTGAAAATACTGTTTACGAATGAATGCATCTTTGACTGCCGCTACTGCCAGAACCGTCGTTCCAATGATGTGCCGCGCGCGTCGTTTACACCGGATGAAATCTGCGAGCTGACGATGCAGTTTTACAGGAGGAATTATATAGAAGGGCTGTTTTTAAGCTCCGGGATTTTGCATAATCCCAATAATACGATGGAACTGATTTATGAAACAGTCCGGAAACTGCGCACCGTCTGCCGGTTTCAGGGATATATCCATGTCAAGGCCATTCCGGGCGCCGATCTGCAGCTGGTCTTTCAGACAGGGCTGTACGCAGACCGTATGAGCATTAATCTGGAACTTCCGACAGCGGAAGGGCTCCGGATGCTGGCGCCGAATAAAAGCCGCAAAAAGATACTGGCGCCGATGCGCATGATTCAAAATGCCCGGGAAGAAAATCAGAATGAGCTGATGCTGTACCGCCATACGCCGAAGTTTGTTCCTGCCGGCCAGTCCACGCAGATGATTATCGGGGCGACGCCGGAAAGCGATTATCAGATTCTGTCCGTGGCGGAGAACTTGTACCAGAAGTTTGGGCTAAAGCGTGTTTTTTATTCAGCGTTTGTACGTGTAAACGACGACGCCATGCTTCCGGCTCTGCCGGGCGGCCCGCCGCTTCTGCGGGAACACAGGCTGTATCAGGCAGATTTTCTGCTGCGTTATTATGGTTTTTCAGCGGCAGAGCTGTTAAGTACGCAGCGCCCGCATTTTAATGTGCTGCTGGATCCCAAATGTGATTGGGCCGTCCGCCATCTGGAGCAGTTTCCGGTTGAAATCAACCGCGCGGATTATGAGACACTGCTGCGTGTACCGGGTATCGGGGTAAAAAGCGCGCGCAGGATTATCGGAGCCAGAAAAAGCGCCGTCCTTGGTTTTGACGACTTGAAAAAAATGGGCGTTGTGTTAAAGCGGGCCTTGTACTTTATTACGTGCGGCGGCAGGATGATGTACCGGACGAAACTGGAAGAAGATTATATCGTACGCAATCTGACAGATCCCAAAGAAAATTTTCCATTCAGCAAAGACGGGATGACTTATCAGCAGTTATCTTTGTTTGATACAAGCCGGATGGGACAAATGGTATAGAAAGGAAGGCTCCATATGGAAGAGACTATTTTAATGTGTGAAGATTCGATGGAAGGGATTCTGACAGGTGTCTACAATGCCTATGAGCTGCGCAAGGATCCGCAAACCATCCACCTGCAGACAGAGGAAATGAATAATTACCGCTTGTTTGCCGTTTATCAAGAGGTTCAGGCAGATGAAAAAAAGAGCGGTAAGGTGCTCCATACCATTTACCGCAGATTCGGCGAAGATGCTTATACGCAGATCTGTCAGGCCATGGTATCTTATGATGCTGCAAAGGCAGATGCAGTTTATCATACAATTGTAACCGGGATATCCGGCCAATACCGCGGAAAACTGATGGAGCATCTCAGCAACCACTATATCAATAAAGTGTTCCGCCTAAGCCGCAATACCGGCATCGAGATCCATCATTTGCTTGGATTCCTCCGTTTCCGGGAGCTTTCAGACGGCATACTGCTGGCCAGATACCGTCCGAAGAATGATATTACAACTCTGATTATGCCGCATTTTGCAAACCGCCTGCCCAATGAAGACTTTGCG
Organism: uncultured Eubacterium sp.; assembly: GCA_947564835.1. Classification (GTDB taxonomy): domain Bacteria; phylum Bacillota; class Clostridia; order Lachnospirales; family Lachnospiraceae; genus Eubacterium_J. The sequence continues at coordinate 9,181 of CANOET010000088.1, forward strand.
GTGTATGATGAGCAGAGGAACTATTATGCCGTACATCCCAAGGGGAAACAATGGTATCTGGTACGCGGCGGGCTGCCTTTTACACAGCAGCAGGAAACGTATTCGCAGACCGAAACAGAATACCAAATGCTGTACAAGCATTTCTGCCAAGCGATTGCGATTCAGGAGCGGAAAAATCTGGCGCTGCAGAGAAATATGCTGCCGCTGCGCTTCCGTAAGTATATGACGGAATTTGAGGACAGCCCCGGCAACAAGAAAAAGAAAGAAGGAAATCAATGAAAAGGAATCAGACAACGCTGTGCTACATCGAACAGGACGGAAAATATCTGATGATGCACAGAGTCAAAAAAGAAAAAGATATTAACAAAGATAAATGGGTCGGTGTAGGCGGCCACTTTGAGGCGGATGAATCACCGGAAGAATGCCTGTTCCGCGAAGTAAAGGAAGAAACCGGGCTTACACTGACCTCCTGGCAACTGCGGGGGATTATCACATTTATCTGCGACAGGCAGGATACGGAATATATGTTCCTCTATACGGCAGACGGATTTTACGGGACATTGACAGAATGTGAAGAGGGAGAGCTGGAATGGGTGGAAAAGCCTCTTGTATATGACCTGCCGATTTGGGAAGGAGATCGGATTTTTTTCCGTCTGATCGAAGAAAACCATCCTTTTTTTTCTCTAAAGCTGAAATATGAAAACGATGTGCTTGTAGAACAATCCTTAAATGGAAAGGATGGAAAAATCTTTCAAAACTGTTAGATTTAACTGAAATCCGGACAGATTGTGGAAAGATTTGTATGCTATAGTCTGTATGATACGTAACCCGGAAGCGTTCCAAACGGTTACGGCCGCATGAAAATACAGACAGGAGGGCATTTCAAGTGACAATTTTAGAAACAAGAAATCTGAAAAAAGTATACGGCACAGGCGATACCGCAGTCCATGCGCTGCGCGGTGTCAGCCTGACGGTAGAAAAGGGGGAATTTGTGGCTATTGTCGGTACTTCCGGCAGCGGCAAATCCACGCTGCTGCATATGCTGGGCGGTCTGGACCGTCCGACCAAAGGGGAAGTGCTGGTGGACGGCAAATCGATATTTTCGTTTCGGGATGAGGAGCTGACCATTTTCCGGCGAAGGAAAATCGGATTTATTTTTCAAAGCTATAATCTGGTTCCGGTTCTGAATGTTTATGATAATATCGTGCTTCCGATCCAGTTAGACGGAAATGAGCCGAACAAACAATACATTGATATGGTGGTCAGCGCCCTTGGCATGGAGAACAAGCTGGACAGACTGCCGAATAACCTTTCCGGCGGGCAGCAGCAGCGTGTCGCGATCGCGCGGGCGCTTGCCACCAAGCCGGCGATTATCCTGGCGGATGAGCCGACCGGGAACCTGGACAGCCGCACAAGCCAGGATGTTATGGGGCTTTTAAAGGTGACCAGCCGCAAACTCGGGCAGACCATTGTCATGATTACACATAATGAAGAGATCGCGCAGCTTGCAGACCGTATGATCCATATCGAGGACGGCAATATTACGGGAGGTGGGCAGGCATGATCCGGGTGAAAAATCAAAAAGTGATCACCAGGCTTTCGCAAAAGAGCCTGAAAGCGAACCGTGTCCGCAACCTGGTGGCCATTTTTGCCATCACGCTGACGACGATGCTGTTTATGGCGTTGTTTACGATTGCCGGTACGCTGGCGGATACGTTTCAAAAACAAACCTTCCGCCAGGTAGGCAGTGACGGGCATGGAGTGTTCAAGGACCTGACACTGGAAGAAAAAGAGCTGCTGGAAAAGGATCCGATGATCAAAGAAGCCGGCGGGCGGATGATGCTCGGTATGGGAAGCGGGGATAAATTCCGTAAAATCCATGCGGAAGTCTCTTATATGGAGCCGGCCTATCAAAAACACTGCTTTTGTGAAACACAGCAGGGACGGGCACCGCAGGAGGGGACGAAAGAAATTGCCTGTGATACAAGAATCTTAAACTATATCGGGGCAGAACCAAAGATCGGGGCGGAAGTGACCGTTACGTATCAGCTGTGCGATACGAAGAAGACGGAGATTACAGATACGTTTACCTTAAGCGGCTGGTGGGAATATGATCCGGCAGGCATGGCCAGCATGGCGATTGTGCCAAGGTCTTATGTGGAGGATATGGTAAGGCAGCATCCAAGGGATGCGGATGACCGGACGGATATTACCGGAATGTGGAACCTGGATATCATGCTGCACAGCAGTATGCATATCGAGGAAGATCTGCAGAAAATCCTCGGAAAATATGGGTATCAGAGTACAGATCCTTCCAAAGGGCATTATATTAGTATCGGTGTCAACTGGGCTTATGTGGGCGCACAGCTGTCAGCCAACGCAGATCCGGAAATGATAGTTGCGGTTATCATAATGCTGGCGCTGATTATCTTTACCGGCTATCTGATTATATACAATATTTTCCAGATCTCGGTCAGCGGGGATATCCGTTTTTACGGGCTGCTGAAAACAATCGGAACAACCGGAAAGCAGATCCGGCGTATGATCCGCAGGCAGGCGCTTTTTCTGTCCGCAGCCGGAATACCGTTAGGACTGCTTGCCGGAAGCCTGTCAGGCATGGCGCTTGCGCCGGTAATCATCAATACGATGTCGATTGGGAAATCCACACAGGTGTTCAGCCCCTGGTTTTTCGTTGTGGCAGCCGTTTTTTCCATAATAACAGTTTTAATCTCCTGTGCAAAACCGGGCAGGATCGCAGCCAGGGTATCCCCAGTGGAAGCAGTCCGTTACACAGATGCGGCAGGCAGCCGGAAACGGAAAAAAAGCCGGGCAGGCGGCAAGCCTTTGCGTATGGCACAGGCGAATCTGGGCAGGAATAAAAAGAAAACCGCTTTGGTGATCGTATCAATGACACTTGCCGTCGTATTGCTGCAACTGACCGTCACATTCGCAAATGGATTTGATATGGATAAATATCTGTCCAAGTGGGTGGTTTCGGATTTTATTTTAGGAGATGCTTCCTATTTTCAGCCAGGCGCAGACCGGACCGGCCCCATGCCTGCGGTACCCGCCGAGGATATCAGCAGGCTGGAAAAAACCGGCAGGATTACTGAAAGCGCGCGCGTTTACGGGCACCGCGGTGATTTTTCCGTCTATGCCCCGCAGAATGCCAGCAGGGACTTATATAAGGAATGGATGACAGATGATGAAATCGACGAGATGCTAAGCTGGCGGGAAAAGGATGCCGACGGCAATTATGCAATGGATTTAAACTTATACGGCCTGGAAGACTATGCCCTCCGTCAGCTGAAGGTATTCGACGGAGATCTCGCGGATGTGTTCGATCCAAACCAGCGCGCAATTGCCGCGGTATATCTGACAGATGACTACGACGAGCCGATGAATCATACCCAATGGGCAAAAGTCGGGGATACGGTTACGATTCATTATGTTTATGAATATGAATATATAGACAACGAAACCGGAGAAGTCATTCCGAAAGAAAAAATACAGACGTATCAGCGTGCTTATTCGGTACAAGAAACGAAAGCAGAGGATATCGAATACCGGGTAGCGGCATGCGTGACGATGAAGCATGCTATGTCTTACCGCTATGCCGGAGCTTTTGAATATGCACTGAACGCGCAGACATTCCAAAAAGACAGCCAGACAGACGAGGTTATGACCTGGCTGTTTAATACAGATCCGAAACATCAGGCAGCCATGCAGGATTACTTGCAGGACTATACAGTCCGCACCAATCCCAACCTGGACTATGAATCCAAACAAAGCTATGTACAGCAGTTTGAACAATTCCGGAGTATGTTCCTGCTGATGGGCGGCGCTTTAAGCTTTATCGTCGGGTTGGTCAGCGTGCTGAACTATTTTAATGCGGTGCTGACATCGATTTATTCCAGGAGACGTGAATTTGCCATGCTTCAGGCAATAGGGATGACGGGCAGGCAGCTCAAGCAGATGCTGATCTGCGAAGGGATGATCTATGGGGCGGCAGCTATTTTGGTATCGCTTGCGCTGAGCTTTTTGATGATTCCGCTGATGGAGTATGCAGTGGAAGGATTTTTCTGGTTTTTTACGTACCGGGTTACGGTACTGCCGGTACTGGTGATGATTCCGGTGTTTGCGGGGCTGGGAGTTGTGCTGCCGCTGGCTTGTTACAGGAAGGTCGCAGAGCAGACGGTTGTGGAGAGGCTGCGGGAAAGCGAGTAGGGGGTGTGGCTGCATTTGCTTTTGGGGGTTCCCGAAAGAGTCTGGTTAATGGCAAGCTTTACAGTATCCGAAATTCAGTTGCATGTAAAGAGGCAAAAGATAGCTGGATAAAGGGAAAGGGCCTGACTTCCGGCTCCTATTCCAGAATGTTAAAAATCCCTAGTACTGCGTTGTTGTCAGTCAGTGATAGGGCCACATGGCTTCTTTCCTCCGCCTTGCGCTGATACAAAATTCAGGCACTGTATTCACCGTTAATTGCGCAACGCAGTACTAGTACTGCATTGTGCAATTAACGGTGAATAAATTGTTGTTTTCATTTGGGAAATTTTGGTATATAATTGGAT